>JBJTGD010000266.1:0-8492 GCA_046093735.1 Acidimicrobiia bacterium
GCCCGGCGCAGGGCCTCGGCCATGAGGTCGGCCGGTTCCATGGGGTCGGTCCGTGGATGGCGCTGGATGATCTGGCCGGCACCGACGAGCACCGGTGATCGGGGATCGGGACCGTCGGCCATGACGTGAAGGTAACCGTCCGCCGCCGGCATCGCGGAGGCCGCCCACTACGATCGGTACGACCCCCGCGAGGAGACGCCGATGCCCTGGCCCGCTGACGACGATGACGAAGTGTTCGCCCTGATCGACGCCGAAGTCGAACGTCAGAACACCACGCTGCAGCTCATCGCATCGGAGAACTTCACCTCACCGGCGGTGATGAGGGCCACTGGATCGGTGCTCACCAACAAGTACTCCGAGGGCTATCCGGGCAAGCGCTACTACGGCGGCAACGACATCGTCGACCAGATCGAGGACATCGCCCGTGAGCGGGTCAAGGCGCTGTTCGGCGCCGAGTACGCCAACGTGCAGCCCCATTCGGGGGCGAATGCCAATCTCGGTGTGTACCTGGCGGTGCTGCAGGAGGGTGACACCGTGATGGGTCTCAGCCTCGATCACGGCGGACATCTCACCCACGGATCACCGGTGAACATCTCCGGTCGCTTCTACAACTTCGTGGCCTATGGGGTCACGCCGTCGGACGAACGCATCGATCTCGACCAGATGCGCGAGACGGCACTGCGCGAACGGCCCCGCATGATCATCGCCGGTGCCACCGCCTATCCCCGCATCATCGATCCGGCGCCGATCCGCGAGATCGCCGACGAGGTCGGGGCCCTGTTGATGTTCGACGCGGCGCACATCGCCGGATTGATCGCCGGGGGAGTGCACCCCAATCCGGTGCAGTACGCCGACGTCGTGACCTTCACCACCCACAAGACGTTGCGCGGTCCTCGGGGTGGATGCGTGTTGAGCACCGCCGAACTGGGCCCGGCCATCGACAAGGCGATGTTCCCCGGTCTGCAGGGTGGTCCGCTCGAACACGCCATCGCCGCCAAGGCGGTGGCGTTCCGGGAAGCCGCCGATCCCTCGTTCCGCGCCTATGCCGCCCAGATCGTGGCCAACTCGGGCGCCTTGGCCGGCGCGCTGGCCGAGGAGGGGTTCCGGCTGGTGTCGGGCGGCTCGGACAACCATCTGTGTCTCGTCGACCTGCGCGCCTTCGATGGCGAACTCACCGGCAAGGAAGCCCAGGCGGTGCTGGATCGGGCCGGCATCACGCTCAACAAGAACACCATCCCGGACGACCCCCGGTCGCCGTTCGTCACCAGCGGCGTGCGGATCGGCACTCCGGCGGTCACCACGCAGGGCATGTCCGAATCCGAGATGTCGCGGATCGCGGAGCTGATCGCCCGGGCCCTGCGTCACCGGGCCGATGACGGTGCGGTGGCCGATGTGCGGGCCGACGTCGCCGAGCTCTGCTCGAAGTTCACCCCGTACGACTGAGACCGACGGGGGATCGTGCCGAGCATCGGTGCCTACGCGACGGTCCTGGCGGCGGTGGTCGCCACCACCTTCGCCAGCCTCTTCGTCATCCGTCGAGTGGCCGTGCGCATCGGGGCCGTCGTCCGGCCCGACGACCGACACGTCCATGAGCGCCCGACTCCCACGCTCGGCGGGCTGGCGATGGTCATCGGCGTACTGGTGGGCATGGGCGTGGCCTGGCTGCTCGACGCCTTCGACCCCGTGTTCGCCGGCAGCACCGAACCCGTGGGGATCGTCCTCGCGCTGGTGGTGATCGCCGTGGTGGGTATGGTCGACGACCTGCGGGACGTGTCGGCCCCCGCCAAGATGGCCGGCATCGTGCTGGCGGCGTCCATCCTGGTCATCGCCGGCATCTCGATCCTCGTGCTGCGGGTGCCGTTCGCCGGGGTGTTCGTGCTGTCCAACGACTGGTCCTACCTGCTGTCGGTGGTGTGGGTGGTGGGGCTGACCAATGCCATCAACCTCATCGACGGCCTCGATGGTCTGGCCGCCGGAATCGTGGCCATCGCCGCCGCCACCTTCTTCCTCTACGCCCGCGAACTGGGGGCCGACGGCCTGCTGGTGGCGGGCAACATCGGGCCACTGCTGGCCGTGCTCGTCCTCGGTGCCTGTCTCGGCTTCCTGCCCCACAACGTGCACCCCGCCCGGATCTTCATGGGCGACGCCGGCGCCCTCTCCCTCGGTCTGCTCATGGCGGCGTCGACGATGGTGGTGGGAGGGCGGACCGATCGGGCCTTCTCGGGCAACTCCTTCTTCTTCTTCGCCCCGCTGCTCATCCCCGTGGTCATCCTCGGCGTGCCGGTGATCGACACGCTGTTCGCCATCGTGCGCCGGGCCCGATCCCGAACCGGCATCTCCAACGCCGACAAGGGACATCTCCATCACCGGCTGATGCGGCTGGGCCATGGCCATCGACGCAGTGTGTTCATCCTGTGGGCGTGGACGGCTCTGCTCAGCGGTTTCGTGCTGTGGCCGATCTACAGCGGTTCCGGTGACGGCATCGTGCCCTTCGGGATCGCCGCGATCCTGCTGTCGCTGTTCACCCTGTTCCACCCCGGGTTGCGGATCGAACGTCGTCGACTCGCAACCGAGGACGCCGCCGAGGACGCGGCCGGGGATGCCGGTGGAACGGTGGCCGATGACACCCCGAGGGAAGTTGCGGGGGACCCGCCCCGCGCCTAGTTTGTGCGCTGCTTCACAAGGACGTCGGCACAGGGGCCGTCCGGGTGAGGGGCGCATGCCCCGACGACCGCGGCCGGGATGTCGACCGAGACACGACAGGGCCGCCACCGGTGGGATCGAGCGACAAGCGCGAGTTCAACGAGTCGATGAACCGCTCGACCGGCGCGTACGAACTCGTCTTCTCCCCGTTGATCATGGCGCTCATCGGCTTCGGTCTCGACAAGTTGTTCGGCACGTTGCCCATCCTCACCATCACTTTCGCCGTGCTGGCCCTGGCCGGGGTCGTGGTCAAGATCGTGTTCCAGTACCGGGCCGAGATGGAGCAGATCGAACGCAACGCTCCGTGGGCACGGACCCGATGATGCTGACCCCGTCGCCGTCGATGGTCGAGGGACCGGCGCCCGAGGCGGTCATCGCCCGTGACATCGCGCGACGGGCCGCCATCGTCGCCCCGGTCTTCCTCCTCGTGGCCGGACTCATCTGGGGTGTCGACGGCGCGTTGTCGGCCGGCTACGGCCTGGCCATCGTCGTGTGCAACTTCGCCCTCGCCGCCGGTCTGCTCGCCTGGTCGGCCCGCATCTCGGCCGGCCTGATGATGGCCACCGCTCTGTTCGGGTACCTCATCCGTCTGGCGCTCATCTTCGTGGCCATCTGGGTGGTGCGCGACGCCTCGTGGGTCGTGCTCCTGCCCCTCGGTCTGACGATCATCATCGCCCATCTCGGTCTGCTGTTCTGGGAGATGCGGTACATCTCCGCATCCCTCGCCTTTCCGGCCCTCAAGCCCACCAAGGAGTCGACGTCAAAGTGATCTTCGGACTCGAGTTCCCACCCATCGAGAACCTCGTCGAATGGCCGAACTGGTTCGGCCCGGAGGGCTCGTGGTACGGCTTCAACAAGATCGCCTTCATCAGCCTCGTGGCCATCGTGGTCACCTCGGTGATCTTCCTCCTCGGCCGCAAGGGTTCGCTGGTGCCCAAGGGCGCGCAGAACCTGGCCGAGAGCGCGGTGGGCTTCATCCGTGACGGCATCGTGATGGAGACGATGGGTCCGTCGGGCATCAAGTACATGCCCTTCCTGGTCAGCCTCTTCTTCTTCATCCTCATCGGCAACATCTTCGAGGTGGTGCCGTTCTTCCACATGCCGGCCAACGCCCGAATGGCCGGACCGGCGGTGCTGGCCCTGCTGACCTGGCTCTTCTACATCTGCGTGGGCTTCCGCCACCAGGGTCCGAAGTACATCATCAACGCCGTGGCCCCGGCGGGTGTGCCCAAGCCGCTCTACATCCTCGTGGTGCCGATCGAGTTCCTGTCCACGTTCATCGTGCGGCCGTTCTCACTGGCCGTCCGACTCTTCGCCAACATGCTCGCCGGTCACATCCTCCTCGTGACCTTCAGCGTGCTGTGCATCACGCTGTTCACGGCGTCGCTGTTGGCCCTCGTCCTGCCGTTCTCGTTCTTCATGCTCGTGGCCCTCACCGGCTTCGAGGTGATGGTCGCGTTCCTGCAGGCCTACATCTTCACGATCCTCGCTGCCGTGTACATCGGCAGTTCGCTGCACGCAGAGCACTGATCCCGTCCGACCGGGTCCGCCCGGACAACCACCGTCGCCCCCGGCGCTCCGCCGGTGGCGCACCACCCACACACGCATCACCCGAACAGGAGAGCAACGACCAATGAGCATCCTTGCGCAAACCGCCGGAGCCGCCGCCGAGCTCGCCAAGGGCGACCTCCAGTCGATCCAGGGCGCCACCAATGCCGGCATGGCCTACGGCCTCGCCGCCATCGGCCCGGGCATCGGCATCGGCTACCTCGTCGGCCAGTCGGTCCAGGCCATGGCTCGTCAGCCCGAGGCCGCCGGCATGGTCCGTACCACCATGTTCCTCGGCATCGCCTTCACCGAGGCCCTCGCCCTCATCGGCTTCGTGGTCTTCATCCTCCTGAAGTTCGTCTGATCCTCCGGGTGGTGCGCCCGCCCTCCTCCGCCACCGCGCGGGGGAGGGCCCGACACCCGGTCCGTTCCCGATCGACTCCGTCCATCCCAAGGAGTTCGCAGTGCTGGCATATGTGCTCGCCGAGACGGCAGCCTCCGACGTCGCCGAGGCTGCGGCCGAGGCCGCGAACAACCCCATCCTCCCGACCGTCAACGAGATGTTCTGGACGCTGGTGTTCTTCGCCATCCTCTGGGCGCTCATGAAGTTCGTGCTCCTTCCCCCGATCATGCGGGGCTTCGAGGCGCGTACCGCCAAGCTCCGTGAGGACGAGGGCGCCGCCGAGGCGGCTGAAATCGCCGCCACCGAGCGGGTGCGCGAATACGAGGCCGGTCTGGCCGGTGCCCGCTCCGAGGCGGTGGCCATCATCGAGGCGGCCCGCGCCGAGGGCGATGCGCAGCGTCGCGAGGTGGGGGGCGCGGCCGAGGCCGAGGTGGCGTCGTTGCGAGCGGCAGCAGCCGAGGAGATCGCCGCGGCCAAGGCCCGGGCTCGAGCGGAGCTGACCGGGAACATCACCGACATCGCCGTGGGCGCGGCCTCGGCCGTACTCGACAAGCAGGTCGACCGCAGCACTTCGTCGCGGGTGGTCGATGACTACGTCGCCGGCCAGGGCCGGAACTGAGAGGAACTCCGATGAACGCAGCCCTCCTCTTCGCCTCCGAGGCCAAGAACCAGATCATCCTCCCCGGTGACATCAACGAGGTCATCTGGGGTTCGATCGGCTTCCTCGTCGTCTTCACCCTGATCGTCTGGAAGGGCGGTCCGGCCATCAAGGCCATGTGGAACGGACGTATCGAGAAGATCGCCTCCGAACTCGACTCGGCCGCTGCCGCTCGCGCTGCGGCCGAGGCCAAGTTGGCCGAGGTCGAGTCCAACATCGCCAACGCGGATGCCGAGCGCCAGCGCATCGTGTCATCGGCCCGCACCGACGCCGAGACGGTTCGGGCCCAGATCATCGCCCGGGCCGGCACGGACGCCGCCGACATCCGCACCCGAGGTGCCGCCGACGTCGAAGCGGCCAAGTCGCAGGCCACCTCCGATCTGCAGGCCGAGATCGGGGCCCTGGCCATCGGCGCGGCCGAGCAGGTCGTGACCGCCAGTCTCGACCCCTCGACGCAGTCCGAACTGATCGACAAGTACATCGCCAACGTGGGAGCGCGTTCATGAGCGACCGCACCGATCTCTACGCCGACGCGTTCCTCTCCCTCATCCGGGCCGAGGGCAGTGGCAACGAGGTCCTCGACGAACTGTTCCGCATCTCGCGGACGATCGAGGGCAACGACGAGTTGCGCAACGCGCTGAGCGATCCGCGCATCGAGGCGGCCCGTCGCACCCAAATCGTGCAGGACCTGCTCGACGGGAAGGCCCACGCCCTCACCATCTCGCTGGTGGGCACGGTGGTCACCAACGGTCGGGTGCGCGAACTGTCGGCCATCGTCGATCGCCTCCTGGCGGCCAACGCCACCAGCGGTGGTCGCGTCGTGGCCCAGGTCCGTTCCGCCGTGGCCCTCTCCGAGGACCAGAAGTCTCGCCTGACGGCGGCGCTGACCAAGAGCACCGGCCGTGAGGTCGAGGTGATCGTCGACGTCGACCCCAGCGTGCTCGGGGGCCTCGTCACCCAGATCGGCGACACCGTCATCGATGGTTCCGTGCGCCATCGCCTGTCCCAACTCCGTGAGTCGTTCTGAGACCAGAGGATCCTGAAATGGCTGAACTCACCATCAACACCGGCGACATCGCCGCCGCCCTCCAGAAGAACCTGTCGGGGTACGCCCCGTCGCTCGAGTCGACCCAGGTCGGCCGGGTGCTGGAGGTCGGTGACGGCATCGCCCGCGTCTCGGGTCTGCCCGAGGTCGGCGTCAACGAGCTCCTCGAGTTCGAGGGTGGCACCGTCGGTCTCGCCCTCAACCTCGACGAGGACTCGATCGGCGCCGTGATCCTCGGTGACGCCGAATCGGCCGCCGCCGTGGAGGAGGGCTCCCCGGTTCGGGCCACCGGCCGCATCCTCTCCATGCCGGTGGGCGATGCCCTGCTCGGTCGTGTCGTCAACGCCCTGGGCGAACCGATCGACGGCAAGGGCCCGATCATCGGCGCTGTGATGCGGCGCATGGAGATCCAGGCGCCCGGCATCACGGGTCGCAAGCCGGTGCACGAGCCGCTCCAGACCGGCATCAAGGCCATCGACTCCATGACCCCCATCGGTCGTGGTCAGCGCGAGCTCGTCATCGGTGACCGCAAGACGGGCAAGACCACCGTGTGCATCGACACGATCCTGAACCAGAAGGGTCTGGGCGTGAAGTGCATCTACGTGGCGATCGGGCAGAAGGCCTCGACCGTTGCGCAGACCGTGAATCTCCTCACCGAGTACGGCGCCATGGACTACACGGTCGTGGTGGTGGCTCCGGCCTCCGATCCGGCCCCGTTCAAGTACCTCGCCCCCTACGCCGGCTGCGCCATCGGCCAGCACTGGATGGACAACGGCGAGCACGGGCTCATCGTCTACGACGATCTCTCCAAGCAGGCCGAGGCCTACCGCCAGATGTCGCTGCTGCTGCGTCGTCCGCCGGGCCGCGAGGCGTACCCCGGCGACGTCTTCTACCTGCACAGCCGTCTGCTCGAGCGTGCCGCCAAGCTGTCCGACGCCCTCGGTGCCGGTTCGCTCACCGCGCTGCCCGTCATCGAGACCAAGGCCGGCGACGTGTCGGCCTACATCCCGACCAACGTGATCTCCATCACCGACGGTCAGGTGTACCTGCAGGACGATCTGTTCAAGGCCGGTGTGCGTCCGGCCGTCGACGTGGGCATCTCGGTGTCGCGCGTGGGTGGTGATGCCCAGATCAAGGCCATGAAAAAGGTGTCGGGCTCGCTCAAGCTCGACCTCGCCCAGTTCCGCGAACTCGAGGCGTTCGCCACTTTCGGCTCCGAGCTCGACAAGATCTCGGCTGCCCAGCTCGAGCGCGGCTACCGCCTGGTGGAGCTGCTCAAGCAGAACCTCAACTCGCCGATGCCGGTCGAGGAGCAGGTCGTGGTCATCTACGCGGGCGCCAACGGCTACCTCGACGCCATCCCCGTGTCCGATGTCAAGCGCTACGAGGCCGATCTCATCTCGTTCATGCGGGGTCGCTACGGCTCGGTGCTCGACGAGATCCGGTCCACCGGTGAGCTCCCCGATGCGGTCAAGACCGCAGTCGAGGCCTTCACCGCCGAGTTCGCGCCGACGGTCGCTGTGGCGGCCGGGACCGACGAGGACTGACGATGGCGGGAGGACAGGAGCGGATCCTTCGTCGACGCATCAAGAGCGTCGAGTCCACGAAGAAGATCACGCGCGCCATGGAACTGATCGCCGCCACCCGCGTCGTGAAGGCCCAGGAGCGTGCCGCTGCTGCGCGTCCCTACAGCGACGAGATCACCGCGGTGATCATCGACCTGCTCCGCGCCGGTGCGGCCAAGGAGCATCCGTTGCTGCGTGAGAACCCCGAGGCCCGCACTGCGGGCTTCGTGGTGATCACCTCCGATCGCGGTATGTGCGGTGGCTACAACACCAACGTGCTGCGCATCGCCGAACGGGCCATCGAGGCGGTGCGAGCCGAGGGACGTCCGTACACGATCATCGCCGTGGGCAAGAAGGCGCAGAAGCACTTCCGCTTCCGCAACATGCCCGTCGATGTCGCCTTCGAGGGTGTCACCGATCAGCCGCTCTACGACAACGCCCGCGACATCGCCCGGGCCGTGCGCGACCGCTACCAGTCGGGGGAGTTGGCCGCGGTCGACCTCGGCGACACGCGGGGCCTGGCGGCCCGGTCCCCGCCGGCCCTGCGGCGGCGCGTGCGCCCCCGGGCGG
>JBJTGD010000267.1:0-6065 GCA_046093735.1 Acidimicrobiia bacterium
CCCCGGCGCCGGGATGGAGACGCCTGGCCCGGTCGCTGTCGCTGGCCGAGGTGCACCCGGGGCCGTGGCTGGACCGACCACGGGCTGGATCGCTGGCCAGTTTCTCGGCGTGGTCGCGCAGCCGCTGAGCTCGGCGGTCGGCGTTCCCCTCGCCCCGGTCGGGATGTGAAGATGTCCCCCGCAACTCGCTCCGAGGGGGACAGCATGGGGACCGGCGACATCGAACTCGATGCCGACATCATCGTGGTGGGTGCCGGCATGTCCGGGCTCTATGCCCTCAAGGCGCTCCGCGACCGGGGCTTGCGGGTGATCGTGCTCGAACGGGCACCGGAGGTCGGCGGCACCTGGTACTGGAACCGCTATCCGGGCGCGCGCTGCGACATCCCCAGTCTCGAGTACTCGTTCGGTTTCGATCCCGAACTCGAACAGGAGTGGGAGTGGACAGAGCACTTCGCCGCCCAGCCCGAGATCGAGCGGGACCTCAACCACATCGCCGATCGCTACGACCTGCGCGGCGACATCCGCTTCTCCACCGGTGTGTCGGCGATGACGTTCGATGCGACCACCGACACATGGATCGTTGACACCGAGACCAGCGATCGCCTTCGGTCCCGGTTCTGCGTGATGGCCACCGGCGGACTCTCGGCGCCGCATCGCCCCGACTGGCCGGGCCTCGACACATTCGCCGGCGAGATCGTGCAGACCAGTCTGTGGCCCGCCGAGGGAGTCGAACTCGACGGACGACGCGTGGGCATCGTCGGCAACGGATCGTCCGGTGTGCAGGCCATTCCCGAACTGGCGAAGTTGGCCGGTCACCTCACGGTGTTCCAACGCACAGCGGCGTTCACGTGGCCGTCGCAGAACCGACCGTTGACCGACGCTGAACAGGCTGAGGTGAAGTCGCGTTATCGGGAACTTCGTGCCGCGCAGTACGCCTCGCCACTGGCCACTGCGCACACCACCGGCGCCGTCATCTTCACCTTCGCCGATCCCGACAAGCACATCCTTGACAGCACGGCGGACGAGCGCGAGGCGGCACTGGCCGAGCACGGGTTCAGTGCCGCGCGGATCTGGGGCGACGCCGCCAAGGATCTCGAGGCCAACGAGATGGCCGTCGAACTGTTCCGAGAGATGGTGCGACGCACGGTGCACGATCCCGAGGTGGCCGACTCGTTGTGTCCCAAGGACTACCCGATCGGCTGTAAGCGACCGGTGCTTGACAACGGCTACTTCGAGACGTTCAACCGGGACGACGTGACCCTCGTCGATCTCCGCAAGGATCCGGTCGTCGAAGTCGTGTCCGCCGGCGTGGCGACGGCGTCGGGACTACACGAACTCGACGTGCTCGTGTTCGCCACCGGGTTCGACGCCGTCTCGGGCGCATTGACCCGCATCGACATCCGCGGCACCGATGGTCGGGTCCTGCGCGACGAGTGGACCGACGGCCCCCGCACCCTCATGGGCTTCGCCGCAGCCGGATTCCCCAACCTGTTCATGATCATCGGACCGGGCAGCGTCGGCGTGTTGGCCACCTACCCTCCGCACATCGAGTTGCAGGTGGGGTGGATCGCCGATCTCCTCGATCATCTTCGCGCCACCGAGCGCACGTGCGCCGAGGCCGAGGTGGAGGCACAGGACGCGTGGTGCGACGAGGTGGAGGCGGTGGCAGCCGGCTCGATGTTCCTCGCGCCCAACTGCAGCTCTTGGTACAACGGCGGCAACATCGCCGGCAAGGCACGGAACCTCCCCATCTACCTCGGCGGGCTCGATCGGTACATGGCCCGGGCGAATGAGATGGCAGCCAACGGGTACGAGGGATTCGCGCTGCGCTGAGGGGCAGGGGTTCACGATGGATGACGCTCCCGACACTGCGGCGCTGACCGACTTCTGCGACGAGGTGTTCGACGACAGGCGCACGATCGTCGTCGAGCGCATGGCCGGTGGCGGTTCGTGCGAGGTGTTCGCCGTCGATCGTGGCGACGAGCACATGGTGCTGCGGCGCGCACCTCAGCGGGCCAACGCCTCTCGGGCGCACGATGTCCTGCGCGAGTACCGCATCCTCGATGCCATCGCCGCTGAGCCGGTGCGCATCCCCCGACCCATCGCCGCCTGCGACGACCCGACTGTGTTCGGTTCACCGTTCTTCCTCATGGAGCGCATCGATGGCGCGCCGATCCGCTCCAACGTGCCGGCGGCATGGGCCGCTGCGTCCGACACCCATGGTGCCGCAGTCATCGACCTGCTCGACGCCCTCGTCGAAGTGCACACCGTGGACTGGCAGCGCTGTGGTCTCGGTGATCTGGCCCACGACCCCGGCTACCTCGGACGTCAGATCGACCGATGGTTGTCGCAACTGGCGTCGTACGACGGACGTGAGCTCCCCGAGGCCGCCATCGTGGCCGACTGGTTGCGCCCACGCGTCCCGGTCGAACAACTCCAGACCTTGTGTCACGGCGACTACAAACTCGACAACGCGATGTTCTCCCTCGACCTGCCGCCGCGACTCCTCGCCGTCGTCGACTGGGAGATGGCCTCGATCGGCGATCCGTTGATCGATCTGTGCTGGATGCTGGTGTTCCACCCGACCGACGAGGGCCTCATGCCCCTCGGCACTGCCTCCGACCCTCGTCTCGACCCGGCGTCGGTCCCATCCGTCGCCGCCATCATCGATCGCTACGCCGAACGCACGGGCCGTGACGTATCGGCCATCGACTGGTACCACGTGTTCTCGCGCTGGAAGATGGCCATCGTGCTCGAAGGTGGCTTCGCCAAGTTCCAGAAGGGGCTGTCGAACAACCCGCACCACGCCTACTTCGGCGCGCAGACTGATCGTCTGCTGGCGAGCGCCATCGACCTCATCGCCGCCGAGGAGCACTGACATGACCCTCCCGTCATTCCGTCTCGACGACAAGATCGTTCTCGTCACCGGTGCCAGCAAAGGTCTCGGTCGGGCGATGGCGCTCGGGTTCGCCGAGTCGGGTGCCGATGTCGTCGTCTCCAGCCGCAAGGTCGACGAGTGCGAGAAGGTCGCCGACGAGATCCGGGCCCTCGGTCGTCGGGCGCTGGCCGTGGCCTGTCATGTCGGTGACTGGGACCAGTGCGCGGCGCTGGTCGATACGACGGTGGCCGAGTTCGGGCGCATCGATGTGCTGGTCAACAACGCAGGGATCGCTCCCGTGCCGCCGTCACTGTCGGAGGTGACCGAGGAGCTCTACACCAAGACGATGGATGTGAACTTCAAGGGCCCGATGCGACTCACCGGTCTCGTCGTCGAGCACATGCCCGCCGGTGGTTCCATCATCAACATCAGTTCCAAGGCGTCGCTGCGACCGAGTCCGTTCACGATGGTGTATGCCGCGGCCAAGGCGGCCCAGAACACCCTCACCCGCGCCGCCGCGCAGGAACTCGGCCCGCGAGGGATTCGAGTCAACTCGATCGTGTGCGGCATGTTCCATACCGACTCGTTCCACAAGGCGGCGCCCACCGCCGAAGCGCAGGCCGCCGCATCGAAGGGTGTGTCACTCGGTCGCATCGCCGACCCCGACGAGGTCGTCGGCACCGCCATCTTCCTGGCCAGTGAGGCGTCGTCGTACCTGACCGGCGAGTTGCTCCTGCTCGACGGCGGCGGTTCCTGAGCGGCCCTCGGCCGCAGGCCATCGGTCCTCAGGTCGGAGGCGGTTCGCTCCCGCCGCTGCCCGGTCGGCGGTAGGTTCGGTGCTCACCGCACCGGCGATCCGATGTCGCCGGCCAATCCGATCGGAGCTCCCATGTTGATCGTCGCCGGCGCCTTCATCCTCGACCCGAATGACCGCGATGCGATCATCGCCGGTCGTCGCGACTCGATGCGGGCCACCCGCGACGAGCCGGGTTGTCTCGAGTACGTGATGGCCGCCGATCCCGTCGACGAGACACGCGTGATCCTCTTCGAGCGCTGGGCCGATCAGGCTGCGTTCGACGGCCACATGGCCGTCATCGCCGCCGCCGAGCGACCCAGTGGGCCTGCGCCCAAGGGCATGTCAGTCGAGATCTACGACATCTCCGGCGTTCGTTCGTTCGGCTGAGCGCGACGCCCCTGCCTTCAGCCGGTGAACGAGGGCCCCACCGGCGCAGGGGCTGCGCACGGCGTCACCTCGTACTCCCACAGGAGGTACGGGTAGCCGTCGTTCACCGCGGGGCAGATGCCCCACACGCTGGACGTGGCCACGAAGGGGGCCCATCCGGCCACGATGGCCCACGAGGCCGACTCGAACGTGCCGATGGTGGTCATCGACGCCGTCGTCTCTCCCGTACCGCCGGCGCTCGTCGCCTGACCGGTCGTCTGGGTGTCCCAGAACGACGTCCTGACCTCACCGGCTGGCGACGAGGCCGTGTCGTTGCGGCCCAAGAATCCACCGAGTTCGGTGCCGTTCGACGTGGTCGGCGCCGTGGTGTAGCCCCGGTCGATGGTGGAGTTGATGCCGTTGTAGCCCGCGAAGCCGGCAGTGGCGGTCACCGGGCTGAACGTCTCGTCACTGGTCGTGGCGGTCACCGTGCCTCGAGCGTACGAGTCGATGATCGCACTGTTCTGGCGGTTGTAGCCGACGAGTCCACCGACGAAGCGACCACCGATACCGACGACATCCACCCGTGACAGCGAATACGAGATGAGACCGGGGAACCGGACGTCGCCGATGCGGTGACCGTTCTCACCGACGAGTCCACCGACCAGACCGTTCATGTTCACGACTTCACCGCCGGTGACCGTCCCCGAGGCCGAGGAGCGAGTGATGATCGCTCCGTTGATGCCGGCGATGGCGCCGACCTGGCCCTCACCGCGCACATCGACGTCGACGAGATGGAGGTTGTCCACCACCACGTCACCGGGGGCGTAGATGAGGCCGAACAGACCGACGATCCGCGCCGTCGGATAGTCGACTAGAAGATTGGAGATGCTGAAGCCGGCACCGTCGATCGAGCCGGTGAACGGGGTGGTCTCGGTGCCGACCGGATTCCAGGTGCACGAGGCGAGGTCGATGTCGGCGGTGAGGACGTAGTGGTTGCTCCACGTCGAGTCGTCGGAGGTGAGGATGCTCAACTGGTCGGCCGTGGCGATCTTGTAGGGATCGGCAGAGGTGCCGGAACCTCCTGCGAATGATCCGGCGGCGGAGCAGGCGGGGTCGGCGAGGGCGGCGGGGCCGATGAAGAGCGCGGTGGCGGCGATGACGGTGACGGCGAGGCCCTCGGCCAGGCGTCGGCGAACGGTTCGTGATCGGAGCATGGAAGACCTCGGATGCGAAGGGGGCTGGGTATGGAGCGGCTTCAGGAGCATCGGATCCCGACGGCCATGACCGTGAAAATCCTACCCTGCGAACTGCTGAATTCGCCGGATCGGGGGAGCGCGGCGGGGTTGTGCGAGCCTGACCGCATGGGCAGTGTCGTTCTCCGCTCGAGTCGTTCGGGCCGCTCGCTCGGGGCCGCTCGGGTGGTTCGTCGATGAGCCGCCGACGCGTCGTCGTGGTGGGCGCGGGAATGGCCGGTCTCACCGCCGCCCGCCGGCTGGCCGAGTCATGCGAGGTCGTCGTGCTCGACAAGGGCCGGGGAGTGGGGGGACGTCTGGCCACCCGCCGTCTCGGCGACGCCACCTTCGATCACGGGGCCCAGTTCCTCACGACACACACCCCGGAGTTCGGCGATGCCGTGGCGCAGTGGGTTGAGCATGGCGTCGTGGTGCCGTGGTTCCGCGGACGCATCGGACCGGACGGCACGACTGACCCCGACGGTCACGTGCGCTACCGCGGCGCGCAGTCGATGAATGCCATCGCCAAGCATCTCGCCGGCGGTCTCGACGTGCGTACCGCGTCGCTCGTGGCGTCGGTGGGTCACACCGATTCCGGGTGGCTCGTGTCGATGGCCGACGGTGCGGTGCTGGAGGCCGATGCGGTGCTCATGACGGCACCGGTGCCCCAGACGCTCGCCCTGCTGGCCGCCGGTGATGTCGAACTGACGCCAGCGGAGACCGACGCATTGCACGCCGTGCAGTACGACCCATGCATCGCGCTGATGGTCGTGCTCGACGGACCGTCGGG
>JBJTGD010000268.1:0-5033 GCA_046093735.1 Acidimicrobiia bacterium
AAAATGCACCTAGAAAATTCTTGAACCTGTCGTCACCAATCCCCCCGACGCTGACGCTTGGTTTCTCCACGCAACTTCTTCGACTGAATTCGTCGCTCGACTGCACCACGCGACGGCTTTGTCCTGCGTCTTGGTGGCGCCGGGGGAGCAGCGGTCTCGTCGATGCGTTCGATCGCACGCTCGAGACACAACTCACGGTTACGGAACTGACTGCGCGCTGTCTGCGACGAGACTCGGAGAACCGACGGCAGACCGACAATCACGCGAGCAAGTGCAGCCGCAGGCCCGCCCAGTTCGTTGATCTCAATTTCAAGGGTCACCTTTGTCGACACCTTGTTGACGTTCTGGCCACCGGCCCCGCCCGACCGCGAGAAGGTCCAACGCATGGCCCCCGCGGGCACGACGATTCCGCGAGCGGTGCGAACGTCGTCATCGACCATTTGGAGCGGGTGACGGGAATCGAACCCGCATTCTCAGCTTGGGAAGCTGATGTTCTGCCATTGAACTACACCCGCAAGTTGTGCGCAGGATAGTGCCTAACCGGACGCTCCGGATCGGCCGTTGGGCGGCCTTGCTGCCTTGACCTGCAAACAGTTTTCTGTCACCGTGACGGAAGCCAGCCAACGTGCGCAAGCCGGTTCGATCGGTGGGTCACGGGAGAAGCGAAGGGGCAGTGGCAATGACCAATCAATCATCCAGCGAGGAATCAACAGTCGAACGGGCCGGCTCGCGCCGCCTGTGGCTGGGTGGAGCAGTTGTTCTGGCCGTCGCCGCATTCATCGTGGGGATTGGGCTGTTGCTCGGTGCAGCGAACCGCTCCGAGCGAGTCGAGTCATCGGAAACCAAGAACGCCGCACTCTCCGCTGACGGGACCGGGCTGGAGAAATTGATCGATCTACGCAGCTCGGGCGGGTCGGCGACCATCACCGACGTCAATCTCGCCCCCGGCTTCTCCGTCGACACGATGACAGTTTCGCGCGCCACCGACGGCACCGTCACCGGTTCAGCGGTTGTCGCCGTGGGCGGTGCGGGTCTGCGTCTTTCCATGGACGTGTCCTTCGTCGACCAGAACAACTGGATTCTCAAGGCGGCAACAACCAACGGCACATCATTCAGCCCTACCTCCGGCATCACGATCGACCCCAACTCCATTACGGGTGCGATATCCAAATCGGCCGGAACGGTGACATGGTCGTTGACCGGTTCGACAATCACCTGGAACGTGTCGACGGGCGCGGTGTTGACAACCAACTTCTCAATTTCGACCACCTGCCCATTTGCCGACGCACAAAAATGCCCCACATCCGCGCCGGGCACCGCTTACATCGGAATGCCTTCGGCAACCCTCAAGGTGGCGGGCATCAGCAACACGCTCGTCGTTGCCGGTGGAATTGACGTGTTAGGAACATGGGCACGGCTTGAGGGCACAGTGGGCAGCGTCGCCTTCGAAGGCAACGGCATTTCCAACACTCAGCTTGTGCTGTGGCGCGGGCAACGCGCAGACTCGTTCGATCCGGCGATGGTGTTGCCCGATCTTTCATCGATCAACAACGGAGCCAACTTCGAGTTCTGTGGCACCTTCACGGTCAGCCTTCCGAACGTGATCAACAAGTCGACGAACGGTTGTGCACGCTGGAGCTCGCAGGGAATCGTCCTCGCACAGTCAGGTGCGGGAACCACAGTCGTCTCTTCCGTTCCCGTCACCGATGCGAGCGGTGAAACGGTTGCCGCACCGGCAAGTGCCGATGTCAAGGGTTTTGCCTGGACGAACCTCACGAATGCGGCAAACTTCGACGTCGCCTTTGGTGGTGTGAAGACGGCACTTGCGGAAGGCAAGTGGACCCTCGCCGGCGTCGCAAGTCTTCCCGGTTCCGCAGCGAATGCACTTGGCATCGACCTGAAAGGTGCGACGTCGTGGAACTTCGAGGTGCGTGGCACCTTTTCAATGACGGAAATATCGATTTCGGGTGACATCCCCGTGAAATTGACGATTGGGAACGAGCCGTTCAAGATCGACGTCAAGTCGGTGCGCGCCACGATCGCCGCCGGCGTCGATACTGGATTCACTTTCTCGATCGGCACGACATCGAATGTCACATTGGGATACGCACCGAACTCACGCGAAATCACCTCGTCGCTGTCTTTGGTCGCGGCGACGAAGCCGTCGGTCGGCATGGTCTTGTCTCTCAGTGCGGTGGGCAAGAAAGACACGGCTGACGCAGGTGTCTCGGGCACGACGATTGAATCGCGTCTGACCCGACCCGACATCGCGACCTACATCTGGCCCGACCAGTTCGGTATTCGAGGCCTGAACCTGTTCAGCCTTTCCGCAGAGATCGGTTTCACTGACGGCTCACCGGTTGTCAGCTACACAAGTAGTTCTTCTCTCAACCCACTCGGCGCCGATATCGGCAAGGTGTTGCAGTGCAACGGCCAATGTGATCCCAGCGACTGGATGGTCAGCAGCCTTGCGATCGGCGTTAGTTACACGAATCCGTGTTTCGCATACGGCTTCGACGGCACGGCCGGAGGTTCGACACTGGCCATCGATGGCGGAGTCATGAAGACCAGCGTGTTCAAGTTGGGAATTGCACCAACAGGTTGCTCGATTCAGTCCGGTGGCACGACGCAATCACTTCCGGTTGGTTTCTTCGGGTTCCAGTTCAGTGCCGCGTTCGGTAGCGCAACCTTTGATATCGCGACTCAACTCACGGCGGACGGATTCGTTTTCCAGACACAGGCGACCAATTTCTCGTTGGGCGGTGTCGAATATCCACAGATCAGTTTGAACGTGACGATCAACTCGTCGGGAAGCCAGGTCTCGTTCAAGGGGCAAATGAATGCCCCGTTTGGGAACGCAGATGTCTCGGCGGATTTCTCCGTCAAGGCGTCGGGCATTTCTCAAGATCTCAGTGCGTCGGTGACCGATTGGAGCATGGGTCGCAAGGGAACCCTTGAAGTGCCCCAGTTCAAGTTCAGTACGTCGTTCTCGATTCCGTTCGACGGGAGTTGTGCCGAGATCTCCGCTTCCGCCACCGGCAAGCTTGTGGTGAAGTCAAAAACTTACGAACTCAAAGAAGCAAGTTTCCGCTTCGCCTGTCGTTGGCTTGATCGATTGGTCCTCGCCATTGACATGGAACACGACAAGACCGGCGGCGGCACCGCCGTGGCCGAGTTCCGTCTCAAATACGGACGGATCGGATGGTTCAGCAATGGGCTCTCTGGTGGCGCCACATTCGAGTACGACCGGTCGAAATCGTGGGAACTTTATGGTCAGACCTTCGGGCGCAGCATCACGATTCGTATCGAGGTGGGGTTCTCGCTCATCGTTGGAAACGAGAACAAGGCAGATTTCGGGTTCGGTGGGAGCTTTTCCGCAGATCGGGTCTCGGGGTCTCTCGGGTGTGAGTGGACGAGCTCTGGGAAGGACTTCCGCTGCAATGGCGAACTTCGACTGAATCCGTCGTGGGCCGGGATCTACTACAAGACCTGGGGAGATCTCTAGGGCACCAGCCAATGCCCTTGACTAGGGTTTGGTCGTGATTTTGTCGGACCGCGACCTGCTGACCGAGATCGGCAAGGGCTCGATCGTCATCGAACCTTTCGACCCCGCATGCGTTCAACCATCGTCGATCGACGTGAAAGTGTCGAACCTCTTCCGCGTGTTCCGCAATCACACGGCGGCCGTTCTCGACGTGAAACAAGATCTCAGCGGTCTCATGGAACTGGTGGAAGTTCCCGACGGCGAAGCGTTCATGCTGCACCCCGGCGAGTTCGCACTCGGCTCGACACTCGAGCGCGTTGCAGTTCCGAATCACCTGGTTGCACGCGTCGAAGGCAAGAGCTCGCTTGGTCGTCTCGGCTTGGTCATCCACTCGACGGCGGGTTTCATCGATGCCGGTTTCGATGGCCACGTCACACTGGAGCTTGCAAACCTCGCGAACCTGCCAATCACGCTGTATCCCGGTATGAAGATTGGCCAGATCAGTTTCATCACGATGACGTCGCCCGCAGACAAGCCCTACGGCTCGGGTGCACACGGCTCGAAGTACCAGGGCCAGCGCGGCCCAACGCCGAGCCGCTATTTCGAGAACTTCAAGAAGTAAGCCTCAGGAATCCAGCAGGGGCGACGCGGCAAGCCGATTGCCAATCGAAGTCTCGTACTCGGTCGCGGCTTGAAGATCGTGCGAGCAGAGGTAGCCGACGCACGACACCGACACAAGACCCGCACTCACTGCACCGACGTCAGAATCGAGAGGCATGTCGAGAGCCTGGCCCCACGCGAACGATGCGTTGAAGGTATTCGAAGATGTCGGATGCGGCTCGAGAGAAACTCGTGTGCCATCACGGTGTGACTCGCGGGCGACGCGAGTACGGCGAACGCCCGTGATCTTGTCGAGCGGACGATTTGGCACGTTCACATTGATGACGACTGGCTCGATCGGTGTCGAATGAGCGAGATCGGCAATCACATTTCTTGCTACGTGCGCGGCCGACGCCCACAACTGGTGCTCGACATGGTCGGCGGGCGTCTGTCCAAAACGTGCATTGACGGGTGATGCCTGACTGATCGCAACACCCGAGAGGCCATACATTCGGCCAACGATGACGGCACCAACCGTTCCCGAGTGGTACACGTTTCGGCCGGTGTTGGCGCCAGGATTGATACCCGACACCACAAGGTCGAATTTCTTGTCGAACATGTCGGCAAGTGCCAGCATCACGCACAATGCGGGCGGGCCGTCGACACTCCACGCGTCGACGACCCCGTCGAGTTCGTGTCGCCTGACGGTCGGGCGCAGCTGGTGAATACTCCCGATTGCAACGCTGGCACCCGAATACTCTCTGTCCGGGGCACAAACGGTGACGCGACCGAGCGAGCCGAGCTCCTCAGCGAGGACTTGTAGCCCCACGCTGTCGATGCCGTCGTCATTGGTGACCAAGATGTTCATTCGCTCAGTTCCGCTCGTTCGATTCCCGCAGTCTGGCCGTGTTGCCACGCCCCAAGGATGCGAAGAACGATCAGCGCGAGC
>JBJTGD010000269.1:0-5397 GCA_046093735.1 Acidimicrobiia bacterium
CAACATCCGCATCGAGACGGCCATGACCGAACCGGCCCGACCGATCGCCACCGTCCTGCCCGATGGGGCGGCCACCACCCCGGAGCAGGTGGCGGCCGCCGAGTACCGCCCGGGGGTGGTGGTGGGCACGTACCGGGTGGACGAGCAGGTACTGATCATGAACCGCACGTACAACTCCGTGCCGGGCTACTGGGTCGTGACCCCTCTGGTGCAGTCCGACGGCACCGCCGTGGTCGTGCTGCGAGGGTGGATCCCGTTCTCCTACACCTCATCGGGTTCGTGGGACGACTTCGCTCCGCCAGCAGGGTCGGTGGCGGTGCAGGGCATCGTGCGACCGTCCCAGGAGCGGTCGACCAATGCGCTGGTGTCCTCGCCCAAGGACCCGTCCACCGGCGTCCTGCGCGAACTGGCCCGTCTCGATGTCGGGCGACTGGCCCAGCAGATCGACGAGCGCACCATGCCGGGCTACGTGCAACTGGTGGCCCAGGACCCACCCAGTGGGACCCTGCCGGCGGTGCTCGACCTGCCCGAACTGTCCGAGGGCCCCCATCTCGGGTACGCCTTCCAGTGGTTCGCCTTCACCGCCCTGACCCTGATCGTCTACCCGCTCCTGCTGCGGCGGGTGGCCCGGCAGCGGGCGGCCGACGCGGTGGCCGACGCGGTGGAATGAGACAAACGACCCGCTAGTGTCTCACCTGTGACCGTCGTCTCCTCCGAACAGACCTACGAGACCCCGGCCCCGGTGGCCGAGCGGATCGTCGAGGCGGCGGCGTCGTTGATCGCCTCGCAGGGTCTGCACGCCACCAGCGTCGACGACATCGCTGCGGCCGCTGGGTGCGGTCGGGCCACTGTGTACCGCTGGTACCCGGGAGGACGCGCCGAGTTGCTCGACGTCACGCTCGATCGAGGTGTCGATCGCATCTTCGACGAATGCGCTCGTCGCATCGTCGGGGCGCCGTCATTGACCGAGGCGGCCGCCATCACCGTGAACGTGGCCGTGCTGTGGTTGGCCGGCGACGCCGTGGTGCAGCAGTTGCTGGCTGACGCGCCCGACACCTTCGCCTCGCTCATCTCGCCCATGCGGCTCGAACCGCTCCTCGAGCGGGCCGCCCAGTTCGGACTGGATCACTTCTGTCGATTCACCGATCCGTTGACCGCGGCGTGGGCCGGTGAGTGGTGCGCGCGAGTGGTGACCGATCACCTCCGGTCGCCGGCGCCCGTCGTCGACCTCACCGATCCGGCCATCTCCCGCCGGTTCGCCGAGTCCTTCCTCGTCCCCCCGTCCCCCGTCCCGTGAACACGTCCCCAGCCACGTACCCAGTCTCGTACCCAGTGAAACGGAGTCAGCCATGACCGATACCGACCGCATCATCGGACGTACCGAGGTCAACGACATCGAGCAGATCCTCATGATCTCCAACACCGATGTCGACGCCACCGTGCGCGCCGTCGCCGACAATGCCGATGCCATCTTCACCTGGGACTACGGCAAGGGGCAGCGTCCGGCGCTGGAGCGTCTCTACGAGAAGGCCAAGACCTCGCAGTGGAACGGCGAGACCGATCTCGACTGGTCGATCGAGGTCGATCAGGAAGCGGTGGTGGTGGCCAACATGGCGGCCAACAACCGCGGGGCCGGGCTCGATGTGGCCGGCACGCTGTTCGAGAAGTGGGGCGACAAGGAGTGGACGGAACTCGGCGTCCAGTCGCAGAACTGGACGCTCAGTCAGTTCATGCACGGTGAGCAGGGCGCTCTGCTGTGCACGGCCAAGATCGTCGAGACCGTGCCGTGGATCGACGCCAAGTACTACGCCGCCACCCAGGTGATGGACGAGGCCCGCCACGTCGAGGTGTTCGCCAAGTACCTGAACACCAAGTTGTCGGGTCACTACCCGATCAACGCCCACCTGCAGATGCTCCTCGACGACATCGTCGGCGACAGCCGATGGGACATGACCTATCTCGGCATGCAGATCATGGTCGAGGGTCTGGCGCTCGCCGCATTCGGTTTCATGCACCAGATGACGACCGAGCCGCTGCTCAAGCAGCTCCTGCGCTATGTCATGAGCGACGAAGCCCGTCACGTGGCCTTCGGTGTGCTCTCGTTGAAGGAGTACTACCAGGACCTCACGCAGGCCGAACTGCGCGAGCGTCAGGAATTCGCCTTCGAGGCCGCCGTGCGCATGCGCGATCGACTGCTGCAACAGGAGGTGTGGGACCGCATGGGGGTACCGGTGAAGGAAGCCGTCACCGTGATCATGCAGGACCCGGGCCAGCAGCTGTTCCAGCAGATGCTGTTCGCCAAGATCGTCCCCAACTGCAAGAAGTTGGGCCTGCTCGATGCCGGCGACGGCTGGTTGCGCGAACGCTTCACCGAGATCGGTGTGATCGACTTCGAGCACATGCCCGACACCGAGGAGGAGTACGAGACCTTCGCCCTCGCGCAGGGTGAGGTGGCGTCACTCGCCTGACCGACGGCACGACGAATCGACCGGGACGGTCCCGGACCCGCTGGTACGGTGGCCCGATGGCTCGGTTCGGCACGGTGATCACGGCGATGGTCACACCATTCACCGATGACGGTGAGGTGGACCATGACGGCGCCGCGGAACTGGCCCGCTGGCTGGTCGAACAGGGCAACGAGGCGTTGGTCGTCACCGGTACCACCGGCGAGGCGGCCTGCCTGACCGATCCGGAGCAGATCGATGTGTGGCGCACGGTGCGCGCCGCCGTCGACGTGCCCCTGATCGCCGGCTCGGGCACCAACGACACCCGCCACGCCGCCGAGTTGACCTCGTACGCCGCCGAGGCGGGGATGGACGGCGTGCTCATCGTGACGCCCTATTACAACCGGCCCTCTCAGGCCGGGATCGAGGCGCACTTCCGTCACGTGTGCGCGGCCACGCCGTGCCGGTGGTGATCTACGACATCCCGGTGCGCACCGGCCGCAAGATCGGCAGCGAACTGCTGCTGCGTCTGGCCCGCGAGGTGCCCAACATCGTCGGTCTGAAGGACGCCGCTGGCGATCCCGGTGCCACGGCCCGCATCATCGCCGAGGCCCCCGAGGGTTTCGAGGTTTTCAGCGGCGACGACGCGCTCACGCTGCCGCTGTTGGCCGTGGGTGCCGTCGGCGTGATCGGTGTGGCCACGCACTGGTGCGCGCCACAGATGGTGGAGATGGTGCGGGCCGTCGCCCGTGGCGATCTGGCCGAGGCCCGTCGACTGAACGCCCGCATGGCCGAGAGCTTCGAGTTCGAGACCGGCGACGCCGCACCCAATCCGGTGCCGACCAAGGCGATGCTGCGCTCACTCGGTCGACCGGCCGGCCCCTGTCGTCCGCCGATGGGCTTCGGCCCCGACGATCTCGAGCAGCGGGCCCGTGACGTCTACGCCCGGCTCCACGCGTGAGCGCCCCTCCCGTCACCATCACCTTCCTCGGGGGACTGGGCGAGATCGGACGCAACTGCGCGGCGGTGGAGGTCGACGACTCGATCATGCTCGTGGACTGCGGCCTGATGTTCCCCGATCTCGACATGCTGGGCATCGACCTCGTGCTCCCCGACTTCACGTGGTTGCGGGAGAACGCCGATCGGGTCATCGGGTGCATCGCCACCCACGGCCACGAGGATCACACCGGCGGCCTGTCATTCCTGTTGCGTGAACTCTCGTTCCCCATCTACGGCTCGGCGCTCACGCTCGGGCTGGCCCGCAATCGCATCGAGGAGGCGGGGCTCCTCGACCGCACCGACTTCATCCCCGTGGCCGACGGAGAACGTCGACGCATCGGACCGTTCGACGTCGAGTTCATCCCGGTCACCCACTCGGTGCCCCACGGCATCGCCACCGCGTTCCACACCCCGCAGGGCGTCATCCTCCACACCGGCGACTTCAAGCTCGACCTCACACCGGTGGACGGTCGTCTCACCGATCTGGCCCGCATCGGATCGTTGGCCTCCAACGAGGGGATCCGACTCCTGCTGTCGGACTCCACCAACGCCGAGGAGCACGGTCACGCGGCGTCGGAGACGAGCGTGGGCGCCGTGCTCTACGACCTGTTCCATCGCTTCGAGGGTCGCCGCATCATCACCACGTGCTTCGCCAGTCACATCCATCGGGTGCAGCAGATCGCCGACGCCGCCATCTCCTTCGATCGAGTCATCGCCACCATGGGCATGTCGATGAAGAAGAACGTGCGCATGGCCCGCGAGATGGGACTGCTCACCATCCCCGAGTCGCGGCTCATCGACATCGCCGATGTCGGTGACCTGCCGCCCGAGAAGGTGTGCATCATCTCCACCGGCTCCCAGGGTGAGCCGATGTCGGCCCTCGCGCTGATGGCGGCGGGGGAGAACCGCTGGATCGACCTGGGTGACGACGACGTGGTGATCATGAGTTCGCACCCGATCCCGGGCAACGAGACCGACGTGAGTCGCGTGATCGACGGGTTGGTCCGCAAGGGCGCCGAAGTCGTGCACTCGGGGATCTCCGATGTCCATGCCTCGGGACACGCCAAGGCCGAGGACCTCAAGATGTTCCTGTCGATCGCCCGACCCGAGAACTTCGTGCCCGTGCACGGCGAGTACCGCCACCTCGTGGCCCATGCCCGGCTCGCCCGACAGATGGGCGTGGCCGACGACCGCGTGCTGGTGTGCACCGACGGTGACCAGATCGTCCTCGACGACGAGGGCATCCGCCGGGCGGGTCAGGTGCCGGCCGGCTACCTCTACGTCGACGGCATCCTCGGTGACGTGGGCACGGGCGTGCTGCGCGATCGTCGGGTGCTGGCCGAGGAGGGTGTGGTCGTGGTGATCGTGGGCGTCGACATCGCCAACGGCACCACCATGATCGGGCCGGAGGTCATCACCCGGGGCTGGGTGCACGCCCCCGAGGCCGAGGAACTGCGCGACGAGTGCGCCGATCGGGTGCGCCAGGCGGTGGCCGATCTGTTCCGCGGGGGGAGCTCCGACATCGAGAACGTGCAGCGGGTGGTGCGTCGGGCCGCCGGGCGCTTCGTCAACGAGCGCACCAAGCGGCGACCGATGATCGTGCCCGTGGTGATGGAGGCCTGAGCCGGGGCTCCGTTTCGCCGGACCCCCGGTGGCCCCGTACCCTCTGCCCATGGCCGAACAGCCCGTCGTCCTCCGTCCCTCTTCGTCGCCCCGAGCGGTACTCACCTCCACCGAGGCCCGCGCCGCCATCCGCGCCGCCGGAGTGGCGCTGCTCGACGAGCGACGTCAGCTGACCCTCGAGGAACTCGCCGTGCTCGCCGATGTGCCCGATTCGGCGGTGCCGGCGCTGGCCTCTCTGGCCCACGAGGTGCGTCTCGAGTGGTGCGGCGACACCGTCGAGGTCGAGGGGATCCTGTCGGCCAAGACCGGCGGCTGCCCGGAGGACTGCCAC
>JBJTGD010000270.1:0-3937 GCA_046093735.1 Acidimicrobiia bacterium
CGCCTATGACCGTGCGTCCCAGCCCCGTCTCCGAGGTGCGCGTGCCCCCCGCCGTCCACGGCTCCCCCGTATGCCGCGCCGTGAGCCCGGCACGCCGATCCCCGCCCTCGAGGTGCTGACCACAGTGCCGACCCGCTCGGCTGGCCAGACGGTGTGGTCCACCGAGCACTCGGATGTGGTCGACGACTTCGGCCGGGCCTGGGGCGATCGTGACGCCTTCTTCATGGCCGGCCCGACCGAGAAGGCGTGGTCGGTCACGCTCATCACCGACCCGGACTCGACGCCGATCCTCCGGCGCGACATTGACTTCGATGGCCATCCGGATCTGAACTCAGCCCTCGACGCTGCCGCCAACCTCAACTGGTTCATCGACCGGATCCCCACCCGGGAGTGGACCCGCTCCGTCGATGGGTCATGAATTGCGGAGGCCCTCCCCTGCGGTCCTACCATCGCCGTCGAAGGGGGTTCCGTGCTCATCAGGTTGATGCATCGATACTTGCGGCCGTACCGCCGGCTGCTGGTCGTGCTCATGGTGCTCCAGTTCGTGGCCGTCACCTGCACGATGATCCTGCCGACCATCAACCAGATGCTGATCGACAACGGCATCCTCACCGGCAACACCGCCTACATCTGGAAGATGGGCGGGCTGATGCTGGCCATCTCGCTGGTTCAAGGAGTGTTCGGCGTCGGGGCCATGTGGTACGGCTCACGGGCCGGACTCGGCTTCGGTCGCGACGTGCGCGACGGATTGTTCGCCAAGGTCACCTCGTTCTCCACCCGCGAGGTCGACCGCTTCGGTGCACCATCTCTCATCACCCGCATCACCAACGATGTGCAGCAGGTGCAGATGCTCGTCGTGATGCTGCTGACCATGGTGATCTCGGCGCCGATCACCATCGTCGTCGGCTTCATCCTCGCCTTCCGCGAGGACGGTCCACTGGCGCTGGTGCTGGTGGCGGCCGTGCCGGCACTGCTGCTCATCATGGGCGGGATCATCGGCAACGTCGTCCCGCAGTTCCAGACCATGCAGCTCCGCATCGACCGCATCAACGCCGTGCTGCGCGAGCAGATCGTCGGAATGCGGGTGGTGCGGGCCTTCGTGCGCGAGCCGCTGGAAGCCGAGCGCTTCGACGACGCCAACGCCGACCTCACCCGCACCGCCACCATCGCCAGCCGCTTGATGTCGATGATGTACCCGTCGGTGATGTTCGTCATGAACATCTCGAGCGCGGCGGCCGTGTGGGTGGCGGGTGATCGCATCGGCGCCGGCGAGATGAACGTCGGTGAACTGATCGCCTTCCTCACCTACCTGGTGCAGATCCTCATGGCGGTGATGATGGCCACCTTCATCTCGGTGCTGTGGCCCCGCGCCGCGGTGTGTGCCGAACGCATCGACGAGGTGCTCACCACCGATACCTCCGTGGTGATCGCCGATGCCCCGGTGACCGAACTGCCCCGCACCGGCACCGTCGAGTTCCGCAATGTCGGGTTCACGTGGCCCGGCGCGGAGGAGGCGGTGCTCGACGACATCTCGTTCATCGCCCGTCCGGGAACGACGACCGCCATCCTCGGTTCCACCGGTGCCGGCAAGACGACGTTGGTGAACCTCATCCCCCGCCTGGTCGACGCCACCGCGGGGGCCGTGCTGGTGGACGGCGCCGACGTGCGCGACCTGCACCCCGAGGTGCTGTGGCGTCGCGTGGCCGTCGTGCCCCAACGCCCTTACCTGTTCACCGGCACCGTGGCCTCGAACCTGCGTTTCGCCGACGCCGAGGCCACCGACGCCGATCTGTGGGCGGCACTGGAGATCGCCCAGGCCTCCGACTTCGTGCGGGCCATGCCCGACGGCATCGACTCACGCATCTCCCAGGGCGGCACCAACGTGTCGGGTGGTCAGCGTCAACGTCTGGCAATCGCCCGGGCGCTTGTCCGTAAGCCGGACATCTACGTCATCGACGACTCGTTCTCGGCGCTCGAACTCGCCACCGACGCCCGCCTGCGCGCCTCGCTGGCCCCCGTCACCCAGCACGCGGCGATGATCATCGTCGCCCAACGGGTCTCGAGCATCCGACACGCCGATCAGATCCTCGTGCTGGAGTCCGGTCGACTGGTCGGTGTGGGTACCCATGCCGAGTTGCTGGCCACCTGTCCCACCTACATCGAGATCGTCGAATCGCAGATGTCGGCCGAGGAAGCGGCATGAGCGACGAGCTGAAGAACACCGGCAGCGGCCAGACCGCCACCCAACGTCGGGCCCAGGAACAAGCCCGCATGGCCGGCGGTCCCCGCATGGGCAGCGCCGCCGTGCCGGTCGAGCGTTCGAAGGACCTGCGCAGTTCGACCATGCGGATGCTGTCGTGGATGCGCCCCGACTGGTTCAAGCTGATCGTGGTGTTCGTGCTGGCCGTGGCCAGTGTCGTGCTGTTCGTGCTCGGCCCCAAGATCCTCGGCAACGCCACCAACGAGATCGTGCGCGGCGTGATGTCACCCGACGGCATCGACTATCCGGCACTGCACCGCACGTTGTGGATCGTCATCGCGCTCTACGTCGGCTCGGCGGTGCTGGCCTATGCGCAAGGCCTGCTGCTGGCCGGCATCATCCACCGGGCCATGCGACGGGTGCGCGCCGCGGTCGAGGACAAGATCAACGCTCTGCCCCTCGGCCACATCGACCGGTCGCCCCGCGGTGATCTGCTCAGTCGCGTCACCAACGACATCGACAACATCGCCCAGAGTCTGGCCCAGACATCGTCGATGATCACCACGTCGGTGCTCACCGTGATCGGCGTGTTCGTGATGATGCTCACCATCTCACCGCTGCTGACCGCAGTGGCGGTGTCGACGGTACCGATCACCATCTGGCTGGTGCGCATCATCGCCGCCCGATCCAAGAAGCGCTTCATCGCCCAGTGGTCACACACCGGTTCGCTCAACGCCCAGGTGGAAGAAGCGTTCGCCGGTCATGCGCTGGTGAAGGTGTTCGGTCAACAGCAACAGGTGCAGCAGCGGTTCCACGACACCAACGAGGAGCTGTACACGGCAGCGTTCGGCGCACAGTTCATGTCGGGACTGGTGGCGCCGATGATGATGGTGCTGTCCAACATCAACTACGTGCTCATCGCCGTCGTCGGTGGTCTGCGGGTGGCCTCGGGCAATCTCAGCATCGGCGACATCCAGGCGTTCATCCAGTACTCGCGCCAATTCACCCAGCCCATCAACCAGCTGGCGTCGATGTTCAACACGTTCCAGTCGGGCATCGCCTCGGCCGAGCGGGTATTCGAACTGCTCGACGTCGAGGAGCAGAGCCCGGATCCGGTCGATCCGGTGGTAGTCGCCGACCCTCGCGGTCGGGTCGAGTTCGACAACGTGTCGTTCTCGTACGTCAAGGGCGAATCGCTCATCACCGATCTGTCGTTGATCGCCGAGCCGGGCGAGACGATCGCCATCGTCGGTCCCACCGGCGCGGGCAAGACGACGCTGGTGAACCTGCTGATGCGCTTCTACGACATCGACGCCGGGGTGATCCGTCTCGACGGTGTCGACACGGCGACGATGCGGCGTGACGACCTGCGCAGCGAGATCGGCATGGTGCTGCAGGACACGTGGTTGTTCAGCGGCACCATCTACGACAACCTCGCCTACGGAAACCTCGACGCCACCCCCGAACAGATCTTCGCCGCCGCCCGCGCCACTCACGTCGACCACTTCGTTCGGTCGATGCCGCGTGGCTACGACACCGTGCTCGACGACGAGGCGGCCAACCTGTCGGCCGGTGAGAAGCAGTTGCTCACCATCGCCCGGGCCTTCCTCGCCGACCCGACCATCCTCATCCTCGACGAGGCGACGAGTTCGGTCGACACCCGCACCGAGGTGCTCATCCAGCAGGCCATGCGAGCCCTGCGCACCAACCGGACCTCATTCGTCATCGCCCACCGGC
>JBJTGD010000271.1:0-3956 GCA_046093735.1 Acidimicrobiia bacterium
GCCCTCCCCCTGCCCGAGTCCTACCGAGCGACCGTCGTGCTGGAGTCCGAGCAGACGATGTTCGAGGGCGTGGCCTCGGAGGACAAGGATCCTCGCCAGAGCCTCCACCTGCAGGAGATCGCCCTGCCCGAACTGGCGCCCGACGAAGCGGTCATCGCCGTGATGGCCAGTTCCATCAACTTCAACACGGTGTGGTCGTCGATCTTCGAGCCGGTCTCCACCTTCGGGTTCCTCAAGCGGCTCGGACGCGAGTCGTACTGGGGTGCCCGCCACGACCAACCGTTCCACGCCGTGGGCTCGGATGCGTCGGGTGTGGTCCTGCGGGTCGGCTCCGCCGTGCGCAAGTGGAAGCCCGGCGACAAGGTCGTCGTGCACTGCAACCACGTCGACGATCAGGACCCGACGGCACACAACGATTCGATGTTGGCCGACAACCAGCGCATCTGGGGCTTCGAGACGAACTTCGGCGGACTCGCCGACCTGTCGGTGGTGAAGGCCAACCAGTTGATGCCCAAGCCGGCCCACCTCTCGTGGGAGGAAGCGGCCGTCAACGCGCTGTGCAACTCCACCTCGTACCGCATGCTCGTCTCACCCAACGCCGCGCAGATGAAACAGGGCGACGCCGTTCTCGTGTGGGGTGCGACGGGAGGCATCGGTGGCTACGGGGTGCAGTACGTGCTCGAGGGCGGTGGCATTCCCGTCGGCGTCGTGTCGTCACCGGAGAAGGTGGCGCTGCTGCATGACCTCGGAGTGGAGCACGTCATCGACCGACGAGAAGCGGGCTACCGGTTCTGGGCCGACGAACACACGCAGGACGAGTCCGAGTGGCGCCGACTGGGCAAGGACATCCGCTCGATGATCGGTCGCGATGTCGACATCGTCTTCGAGCATCCCGGTCGTCAGACGTTCGGTGCATCGGTGTACGTCGCCGCCCGCGGCGGCACCATCGTCACCTGCGCCGCCACCAGCGGCTTCATGATCGAGTTCGACAACCGCCATCTGTGGATGAAGCTCAAGCGCATCATCAGTTCGCACTTCGCCAACTACGCCGAGGCGTGGGCGGCCAACCAGGCGATCTGCGAAGGTCGCATCCAACCGATCCTGTCGGCGGTGCACCCGCTCGACCAGGTCGGCGAGGCCGCATACCAAGTGCACCACAACCTGCACGAGGGCAAGATCGGCGTGCTGTGTCTGGCGCCCGCCGAGGGGATGGGCATCGACGATCCCGAGTTCCGTGCGCAGATCGGCGAGGACCGGATCACCGCCTTCCGGCGCCACGGCGCCTGAGCGGGAGCGAGAACGAACGATGGCCCAGATCACCCGCCTGCCCGGCGACGACGACAAGGAGAACGCCATGAGCGAATCGGCACAGGACCGTCCCCTGCTCACCGAGATCGACCACATCGCCATCGCGGTGCCCGACCTCGACGAGGGCATCGCGTACTACCGCGAGACCTTCGGCGCCACCGTCGATCATCGCGAGATCGTCGAGCGCGACGGTGTGGAGGAGGCCCTGCTCAAGGTGGCCGAGTCCTACGTGCAACTGCTCACGCCGACCCGTGACGACTCCACCGTGGCCAAGTGGCTGGCCAACCGTGGTGGTCCGGGCATCCACCACGTGGGGTACCGCGTGGACGATTGCGCGGCGGCTCTCGACGCCGTCAAGCGTCAGGGGTTCCGAGTGCTCGACGAGCAGCCCCGTCCCGGTTCACGCGGGACGACGGTGGCCTTCATCCACCCCAAGGATGCGCTGGGCACGCTGATCGAACTCGTCCAGGAGTGAGTGCGACGGGTCAACGGCACGTCGTCCGCTGCCACCCCTCCACCGTGGTCGCCGCGCTGTTGACCACGCCCTGATTCGGGGCAGCGGCGATGGCGGTTCGCGCTGCGGCCAGCGACGATGCCGCCGCCACCGAGTCCCCGATGAAGCGGGCGTAGGTGGTGAGGACACCGAGTGGATCGACGAGTTGGGCGGGTGCCACTCGGGCCGCGGCCTCGTAGGCCATGGCGTTGACGGCGGCGTCGGTGATGATGCGCTGACGCTCGGCCGGCCAGTTGCCCCCGTCGCGAGGCTGCAGCTCGCCGATCGTCAGTGTGGGAGCGAGCACGGCACAGGCTTCCGGCCGAGAAGTGGCCCCTCGTGTCGTGGAGGAGTTGGAGGTCGTGGTGGTGGACGGGAGCACCGACACCGGAGTGGATGACGTCGGGGCCGAGGTCGCCGGTGTGTCGTCGGCCGAGGGCGAGGAACTGCAGGCGCCAGCACCGAGGACGATGCCGGCGATGAACAGCGCAGCGACCACACGACGTGACACGACCGGACTCTAGAGGTCCGACCGAGCCGAACCCCGTCGCCGATCGTGGAGTCGACCGATACGGTTCGGCCATGCCCGAGGTGCACTACACCGTCACCGAACTGATGTCGACGGCCGCAGGCGCCATCGACGAGGCCCTCGGCGGACCGGTGTGGGTCGACGGAGAGATCTCCGGGGCACGCGAGTCGCGCGGGCACTACTACTTCGACCTGGTCGATCGGGACGATGACGGCGCCGTCACGGCCAAGGTGTCCATCGCCCTGTGGCGGGGCAACCGTCCTCGCGTCGAGGAGAAGCTGCGAGCCGCCGGATCGATCCGACTGGACGACGGCGTGCGGGTGCGGATCCGAGGCCCCTTGGAGTTGTGGCTCCCCGGGGGACGACTGCAACTCGCCATGCGCGACATCGACCCCTCGTTCACACTGGAGGCCCTGGAGTCGGAACGGGACCGCGTACTGGCGCTGCTGCGTGCCGAAGGACTCCTCGAACGCAACCGGCGATGCATCGTGCCCGTGATGCCGACGCGCATCGCACTGGTGACGGCCGACGAGAGCGCAGCCAAGGCCGACTTCCTCCATTCCCTCACTGAGAGCGGACTGCCCTGGGATGTCGTGTTCATCGACTCGCGCGTACAGGGCGCCGGGGCCGAGGTCACCATCGCCGCTGCGCTCCGGACTGCGGATCGGTCGGGAGTCGACGTGATCGCGCTGGTGCGCGGCGGGGGCTCGCGACTCGATCTCGCCGTGTTCGACCACGAACTGGTGGCCCGTTCGATCGCCGCCATGCGCACACCGGTGTTCACCGGGATCGGTCACGAGATCGACACCAGCGTCGCCGACGTCGTGGCCCACACCGCCAGCAAGACACCGACGGCCTGCGCCGAGGCGTTGGTGGCGATCGCCATGGACGTGGTGCGGCGGTCGGAGGAGGCGTGGACCGGCATCGCCGAGAGCGTGACCGACGTGCTCGACGCCGAGCGGGCGCGGCTGTCCTCCCACGCCCGCCGAGCGGCGCTCGGGGCCCGCTCCCGACTCATCGTCGAGCAGCACCGGATGGGTTCGTTCGTCGAGCGGATCGAGCGATCGACCTCCTCCGGTCTGCGCGCCGCGGCGGCGCGCCTCGACGTGCTCAGCGCCCGCACCGACGCCGTCGATCCGATACGCACGCTGGCCCGGGGCTGGTCGATCACGCGCACCGCGGCCGGTACCGTCGTCCGCCGCGCTGGCGATGTGGCCGTCGGGGACGAACTCGTCACCACACTCGCCGAAGGTTCCGTCACCACGACGGTCACCGCCACCAACGACTGAGGACACCGATGGCCACCAAGAAGAGCAGTGAACAGCCGGGCTACGCCGAAGCAGTGGCTGAGCTCGAGGAGATCCTCGCCGAACTGGAGGCCGACGATGTCGACGTGGATCGATTGGCCGAACAGGTCAAGCGGGCCGCTGATCTCATCGAGTCGTGTCGGGCCCGTCTGTCCGAGGCCCGGGTCGAGGTGACGCGGATCGTCGCCGACCTCGACGCACTCGAGTCGGACGACGAGTGACCGTTCCCGCCGACCCGGGCCTCGGACAGACGGGCCCGACACGACTCGATGAGATCAGCGGCCCGCTTGACCTGTTCGGCCAATCGATCCACGTCGAC
>JBJTGD010000272.1:0-10411 GCA_046093735.1 Acidimicrobiia bacterium
CCGGATGGTGGCCCACACCGGGTTCCTCACCCACGCGCGTCTGCTGGGAGCGCCGCCCGCTCGATGACGTTGCTCGACATCGTCCTCGCCGGTTCCGTGGCCCTCGCCGTGCTCGGGGGCTGGCGGCTCGGGTTCCTGACCAGGGTGTTGTCGTGGGTCGGTCTGGCCGGTGGCATGCTGCTCGGACTCGAAGTCCTCCCGTCCTTCCTCCGTCGGATCGACTCGGACAATCGGACGATGGTGGTGTTGTTGGCCCTCGGACTGCTGGTCGTCACGGCCACCATCGGTCAGGCGCTCGGCTTCGTGATCGGCGAGCGTCTGGCTCCGGCCGTGCGACTCGGCGGGCTCGGGACCGTCGACCGTTCTTTGGGCGCGTTGGCCGGTCTGGTGGGGGCGATCGTCCTTCTGTGGCTCGTGATCCCCGTCCTGGCCGCCACCCCGGGGGTCGTGTCCCGCCAGACCAGTGGCTCGGTGATCGCACGAACGCTCGACGGTCTGCTCCCGACCGCTCCCGATGCGGCGCGCTCACTGCGGGCACTGGTCGGTGACGATGCCGCACCGGACGTGTTCGACACCCTGCGCCCCACGGACTCGGCCGGACGTCTACCGGAGGGGACGGGTGTCGATGCGACGGTGTCGGCGATGGCGGCGCGTTCGGTGGTCAAGGTGGAGGGCACGGCGTGCTCACGAGTGCAGGACGGCACCGGTTGGGTGGCCGCTCCCGGTCTGGTCGTGACCAACGCGCACGTGGTGGCGGGAGAACGGGCCACGACGGTGCTGCGTGACGACGGCCGTCGCTTCGATGCGGAGGTGCTCGCATTCGATCCCTCTCGCGATCTCGCGGTGCTGAGAGTGCGCGGGCTCGATCGTGAGCCAATCGTCCTGCAGGACATGTCCCCGACGCCGGGCACCACTGGTGGCGTGTTCGGCCGGCCGGGGGGCGGTCCGCTCCGCATCGCGCCGTTCTCGGTCGCCCGCTCCCTCGATGCGACCGGACGCGACATCTACGGCGTGGACCGCACTCGACGGCGCGTGCTCGAGTTGGCCGTAGCCTTGCGCCCGGGAGATTCCGGTGCGCCGCTGGTGGCTCCCGACGGGAAAGTGGTTGGCGTGGCCTTCGCTGTGGCCCGCGACCGCGGCGACGTGGCCTACGCGCTCGAGCCGGTCGAGGTGCGAACCGTGCTCGATGCAGTCGGAACGGAGCCCACCTCAGCCGGACCCTGTCTCGTCTGAGGCAGGCTCGTCACCACTGCCGTACTTCTCTGCGAGCAGCACCGCCCCGGATGCGCCACGGCCCCGACGAGTCGGGGCCGCAGGGAGGAACCGGATCAGTCGGCTTCGATGAAGATGCACTCCCCGGGGCACTCCTCGGCCGATTCGATCACGCCGTCGAGTTGCCCGTCGGGGATGTTGGCCAGACCGGCCGCGCCTCCCGGATCCGAGAAGACCTTGTCCCCCTCCTTGACGTAGGCCAGGCCATCGTCGAGCAGGGTGAACACGTCAGGGGCGATCTCTTCGCAGAGTCCGTCGCCGGTGCAGAGATCCTGGTCGATCCAGACCTTCATGTCGTCATGACCTCTCGGGTGAGGGGGGTGGTGGACGGCGGTCACCCTAACGCGTGAGCGCCCCGATTCCGAACCGTCGACGCGGAATTCCCGAACCGGCCTGGCCGGCGTGGCCGGCGTCGACCGGGGGCTCCGGGCACCGGGATAGGGTCGCAGCAGGGGAGGTCGAGATGGATCCCGATCAAGACAACGGAGAGGTCCCGCCCGAGCCACTGGACGCAGTTCGTCCGCCCTCGGACGATCCCGCCGAACTGAGCGCCCACATCCGCCTGTTGGAGGAGGAGGTGGCGTCGCTCCGTCGTCGGCTCCAGGACGCGCCCAAACGGGTGCGGATGCTGGAGGAGCGCCTGCTGGAGGCCAAGGGACAGTTGTCGCAGGTCGTCGGCCAGAACGAGAAGTTGACCTACACACTGCGCGAGGCCCGCGAGCACATCGCTGCGCTGCGCGAAGAGGTGGACAAACTCACGCAACCCCCGGCCACGTACGGGACCTATCTCGGCGCCAACGACGACGGCACCGTCGACGTGCGGACCTCCGGCCGGAAGGTACGCGTCTCCATGCATCCGGACCTCGATCTGTCGACCATCGTGCGCGGTGACGAGGTGGTCCTGAACGACTCCATGAACATCGTCTTGGCCCGTTCGGCGGAACGCACCGGCGAGGTCGTCACGTTCAAGGAACTGCTCGACGACGGTCGGCGAGCCATGGTCGTTGGTCGGGCCGACGAGGAACAGGTCGTCGAACTCGCCGATGACCTCCTCGGTGTGAAGTTGCGAGCCGGTGACTCCGTGCTGCTCGATCCGCGTGCCGGGATGCTCCTCGAGAAGCTGCCCCGTCCGGAGGTCGAGGAACTCGTCCTCGAGGAGGTGCCGGACATCTCCTATGAGGACGTCGGTGGCCTCGACTCGCAGATCGAGCAGATCATGGACGCCGTCGAGTTGCCCTTCCTCCATCACGAGCTCTTCGCCGAGCATCGCTTGCCGGCACCGAAGGGCATCCTCCTCTACGGGCCGCCGGGATGCGGCAAGACCCTCATCGCCAAGGCCGTGGCGAATTCGCTGGCGCGCAAGGTGGCGGAGGTGTCCGGCGACAAGCGGGCGCGCTCGTACTTCCTCAACATCAAGGGTCCGGAGCTGCTCAACAAGTACGTGGGGGAGACCGAGCGTCAGATCCGCTTGGTGTTCGAACGCGCCCGCGAGAAGAGCGAGGAGGGCTGGCCCGTCATCGTCTTCTTCGACGAGATGGATTCGTTGTTCCGCACCCGAGGCACGGGCATCTCGTCGGACATGGAGTCGACCGTCGTGCCGCAGCTGCTGGCCGAGATCGACGGGGTGGAGACGCTGAAGAACGTGATCGTGATCGGAGCCTCGAACCGTGAGGACCTCATCGATCCCGCCATCCTCCGGCCCGGTCGGCTCGACGTGAAGATCAAGATCGAGCGGCCCGACGAGAACGCCGCTGCCCAGATCTTCTCCCGCTACCTCACTGCCGATCTGCCGCTCGACCCCGAACAGGTCGATTCGTTGGGTGGCGGTGAACCGGAGAAGACGGTGCGCGTCATGATCGAGCAGACCGTGGCCGAGATGTTCCGCGAGGACGACCTGAACGAGTTCCTCGAGGTCACCTACCAGAACGGTGACAAGGAGATCATGTACTTCAAGGACTTCGCGTCCGGAGCCATGATCGAGAACGTGGTGCGGAGGGCCAAGAAGTTGGCCATCAAGCGTCTGATCGCCACCGGATCACGCGGGATCCGCGTGGAGGACCTGCTGGAGTCGATCCATCAGGAGTACAAGGAGCACGAGGACCTCCCCAACACCACCAATCCCGACGACTGGGCGCGGATCTCGGGGAAGAAGGGCGAGCGCATCGTGTACATCCGGACCCTGGTGTCCCGGGGTGACTCGGCGGCCGAGGGAGGTCGGGCCATCGAACGGGTGGGTACCGGCCAGTACCTCTGAGTCCGCTCGGGACCATGGCGATTCCCAAGATCTGCGGTATCGAGACCGAATACGGGATCGCGCTGCGTGGTGTCGAGGACCCCAATCCGATCACGGCGTCAGCCATCCTCATCAACTCCTACTTGAGCGAGTTGGCGCGGCGCGGTGGAGCGGTGCACGGCGCGCCCCAGGTGGGCTGGGACTTCGTCGACGAGGCCCCTGACCGCGATGCCCGCGGCTTCATGGCGGCGGGGGCGATGCCTCCCGATGTCGAGACCCACATGGTCAATGCCGTCCTCACCAACGGCGCCCGCTACTACGTCGATCATGCCCATCCGGAACTGTCCACACCCGAGTGCGCCGACGCCCGGTCAGTGGTCGTCTTCGATCGAGCGGCCGAACTGATCCTCGAGCGTTCGATGCGCGACGCCGACACCTTCCTGCCCGAGGGGCAGTCGATCGTCGTCTACAAGAACAACTCAGACGGGAAGGGCAACTCCTACGGCTGTCACGAGAACTACCTCTTCGACCGCGAGACGCCCTTCGGCAACATCGTCCGGTTCATCACGCCTCATTTCGTGACCCGGCAGGTGTTCTGCGGTGCCGGGAAGGTCGGCAGCGAGATCGGTGCCGGTCCGGAGGCAGTGCCCTTCCAGTTGTCGCAGCGGGCCGACTTCTTCGAGGAGGAGGTCGGCCTGGAGACGACGCTCAAGCGGCCGATCGTGAACACCCGCGACGAGCCCCATGCCGATCCATCGAAGTACCGCCGTCTGCACGTCATCGTCGGCGACGCCAACATGAGTGAGGTCGCCACCTTCCTCAAGGTGGGGACGACGGCGATCGTCAGTTGCATGATCGAGGACGAGTGGCTCCCCGGTCGGCTCGTGCTGCGGGCACCGGTACCGGCCATCCGCTCCGTCAGCACCGACCTCTCGCTCGCTCGAACGATCGAACTCGAGGACGGAACCCGGATCACGGCGCTCGAGCTGCAGCGCGAGCTGTATCGATGGGCCGTGCAGTGGGCCGCGGCCCGGGGCCTCGACTGCGTCGGCGCCGACGTGGGCGCCGAGATTCTCCAGCGGTGGGATGCCGTCCTGACCGGGCTCGAGTCGGATCGCGAGTCGGTGGCCGGGCAGGTCGACTGGGTGGCGAAACTGCGCGTGGTGGACGCCTACCGGGACCGCCACGGACTGGGATGGGGGGACGCCCGGCTGCGCGCGCTCGATCTGCAGTACCACGATCTGCGTCCCGATCGGTCGCTGGCCCGTCGGGTGGGACTCGAGCGACTGTGCGGCGACGAGGAGATCGAGGCGGCCGTCACCGAACCGCCGCACGACACCCGCGCCTACTTCCGGGGTCGGTGCCTGGCCAAGTTCGGTGACGAGGTCGTCTCGGCCAATTGGGACTCGCTCGTGTTCGACATCGGTTCCGATCCGTTGCGGCGGGTTCCGATGATGGAGCCCGGGCGCGGAACGGCCTCGCACGTGGCTAGCGTGATCGATGACAGCAGGAACGCCGCTGAGCTCCTCGATCGACTGGGGAGTTGAGCTGCGGGTCCCGGGCGGTCCCGGAGCGGATCGAAGTACTTACGGACGAGCAAGTCGACGAGGAAGTGGACATGGAAGAGCGAGAGCGGATCCGGCGGACACCGTCCGAACGCAGCAGCGAGCAGGAGACCGACGAGACTGTCGAGGAGTCGACCTCGGCGGTGGCCGGTGATCGCATCAAGGCCGAACTCGACGGACTGCTCGACGAGATCGACGAGGTGCTCGAGACCAACGCCGAGGAGTTCGTGCGCAGCTTCGTGCAGAAGGGCGGGCAGTAGCCCGTCTCCGGGGAACCGGTAGCCTGCCGACCGTGACCATCCCTCCGTCCGGTTTCGACGCCGGTCCCGACTTCGTGGCCCTCGCCCGGGCCCATGGCCTCGTACCCTCGCCCCCGGCCTCACCGGTGGGGGAGCGCCTCCCCATCACCCACGCCACCACGGTGGTGGCCATCCGTTACGCCGATGGTGTGGTGATGGCCGGTGACCGTCGAGCCACCTCGGGCAACCTCATCAGCCATCGGGCCATCGAGAAGGTGTTCCCGGCCGATCGCCACTCCGGCGTCGCCATCGCCGGCGCGGCCGGTCCGGCGATGGAGATGGTGAAGCTGTTCCAGTTGCAGCTCGAGCACTACGAGAAGGTGCAGGGCTCGCAGCTCTCGCTGGAGGGCAAGGCCAACCAACTGGCCCAGATGGTGCGCAGCAACCTCCCAGCCGCCATGCAGGGACTCGTCGTGGTTCCGATCTTCGCCGGGTACGACCTGCGGCGGCGGGCCGGTCGGCTGTTCCAGTACGACGTGACCGGCGGTCGCTACGAGGAGTCGAACTTCGCCACCAGTGGTTCGGGTGGGTCGTTGGCGGGATCGGTCGTGAAGATGGGATTCGTGGACGGCCTCGACCGCGGCGCAGTGATCGACCTCGCCATCACGGCACTGTTCGAAGCGGCGGACGAGGACTCGGCCACCGGCGGACCCGACATGGTGCGAGGCATCTACCCGGTGATCGCCATCATCACCGAGAGCGGGTTCTCGCGATTGGCCGACGCCGAGATCGCCGCCCGCTTCGAGGACCTCCTCGGCATCCTGACGGCGCGGGCCACCACGCAGCGCGTGCCCGAGACGTCGATCGAGACCGGGGGAGCGCTCTCATGAGCATGCCGTTCTACGTGGCGCCCGAGCAGGTGATGAAGGATCGTGCTGACTACGCGCGCAAGGGGATCGCCCGGGGCCGCTCACTGGTGGCGGCCGAGTTCGCCGGCGGCATCTGTGTGTGTGCCGAGAATCCGTCGACGACGTTGCGCAAGGTCAGCGAGATCTACGACCGGATCGCCTTCGCCGGTGTGGGCAAGTACAACGAGTTCGATCAACTCCGGATCATGGGTGTTCGTTCGGCGGACCTCAAGGGGTACGCCTTCAGCCGGGAGGACGTCGACGCCCGCAGCCTGGCCAACGACTACGCCCAGACCCTCGGACAGGTCTTCACTCACGAGATGAAGCCGCTGGAGGTGGAGATCCTCGTGGCCGAAGTCGGGGCCGATCAGTCGGGCGATCAGTTGTTCCACATCCTCTACGACGGGACCGTGATGGACGAGGACCGGTTCACCGTGCTCGGGGGAGAGGCGGAGGCCATCGCGGCGCGCATGGACGAGACATGGTCGGCCGGGCTCGATCTGTCCGGCGTCCTGCGGGTCTCGGTGGCTGCGCTGGCCGGACCCGAGCGAACCCTCGGTGCCGATGACCTCGAGGTGGCGATCCTCGACCGATCGGCCGAGCGACGTGCGTTCCGCCGGATCGAGCGCTCCGAACTGCCGGATCTGCTGGGTCCCTGAGCATCGGGTCCGACCACCGGTAGCGTGCGGCGATGGAGCGGAGGATCGTCGGTCTCGAGAACGAGTACGGGGTCACGTGCACCCTCCGAGGTCAGCGTCGGCTGAGCCCCGATGAGGTCGCCCGCTATCTGTTCCGGCGGGTGGTGTCCTGGGGGCGGAGTTCGAACGTGTTCCTCCAGAACGGTGCGCGGCTCTACCTCGACGTCGGTTCGCATCCCGAGTACGCCACGCCGGAGTGCGACTCGATCCACGAAGCCGTGGTGCACGACAAGGCGGGGGAGCGGATCCTCGAGCAGTTGCTCCTCGGCGCCGAGACGCGCCTCGCCGAAGAGGGCATCCGAGGCGACATCTACCTGTTCAAGAACAACACCGATTCCGCGGGGAACTCCTACGGATGCCATGAGAACTACCTGACGGCGCGGCACGACGACTTCTCTCATTACGCCGATGCCCTCATCCCGTTCCTCGTGACTCGGCAGATCTACGCCGGGGCCGGGAAGGTCCTGCAGACGGCCCGTGGCGCCATGTTCTGCATCTCTCAGCGCGCCGATCACATCTGGGAGGGCGTCTCGTCGGCCACGACCCGTAGCCGACCGATCATCAACACCCGTGATGAACCGCACGCCGATGCCGAGCGCTACCGGCGACTGCACGTGATCGTCGGCGACTCCAACATGAGTGAGTACGCCACGTTCCTGAAGATAGGCACCACGATGCTCCTCCTCCGGATGCTGGAGGAGCCGAACGTCATCATCAGGGACATGTCGCTGGAGAACCCGATCCGCGCCATCCGCGAGATCAGCCACGACATCACCTGCACGCGACGGGTGCGTCTGGCCAACGGGCGCGAGGCGTCGGCGCTGGAGATCCAACGCGAGTACCTGGAGCGGGCCCTCCGCTACGCCGATCGTCGAGACCTCTCTCCACTGGAGAAGCAGGCATTGATGATGTGGGAGCAGGCGATCACGACCATCGAACGCGATCCGCTCGGGCAGGAGCGCGAGGCGGACTGGGTCATCAAGTATCACCTCATCGAGTCCTACCGGGCCCGTCATGGCCTCGAGTTGTCCGATCCGCGGGTGGCCCTCCTCGATCTGCAGTACCACGACATCAATCGCTCGCGCGGGGTCTTCTATCGACTGCAGGCCAACGGTCTGGTGGAACGCACCTGCGATGATTCCGAGATCGATGAAGCGGTGGAGACCCCGCCCCAGACCACGCGGGCCCGTTTGCGGGGTGAGTTCATCCGCAGAGCCAAGGAGCGCAAACGCGACTACACCGTCGACTGGGTGCACCTGAAGCTCAACGATCAGGCCCAGCGCACCGTGCTGTGCAAGGACCCGTTCCGTTCGCACGACGAACGCGTCGAGAAGTTGATCGCCTCACTGTGAAGGACGAGGCCTGGGAGAAGTACGAACGGCAACTCGAGTTGCTGGCTGCGCTCCGAACCACCAGTCGCCCACGTCGACTTTGGGAGATCTTCAAGGAGGTGCCCGGGTACGGAGGATTGTTCGAGTCCGCCCGTCGCAAGTTCAACCGTGACAAGGACGACCTTTTGGCCCTCGGCGTGCCCATCCGCACCGTGGAGGGTTCCTCACCCGAGGAGACCGGTTACCTCATCGACGAACGGGCCTACGAGTTCCCGTCCCTCGACCTCGACCCTGAGGAGTTGGCGGCGCTGCACATGGCCCTGCGCACGATCAGCATCGGGATGGAGGACGACCAGGTGGAGCGCGTGCTGTGGCGTCTCGGCGGGATCGTCGAATCCGACTCGGCGACCGAGAGCGTCGACCAGCTGTTGGGCGGCCTCGGCGAACTCCCGGCGCCCCCCGAATTGCTCCGCATGGTGCGGGCGGTGGCCGATCGGCGCGTGGTGACGTTCGAGTACGAGACGGCCGAGGGAACCGTCGGGACCCGCTCGGTCGAGCCGTGGTTCGTGCGTTTCGAGCGCGGTCGGTGGTATCTGCGGGGATTCGATCGTGCTCGGCGCGAGCCGCGGCACTACCGGTTCGACCGCATCCGTGGTGCCGTGCGGGTCACGACCGACGCAGCCACCGAACCTCCGGACAAGGAGCAGCCGGGCACGGCCGACCCGTGGGAGTACGGAGAGGGCGAACCCATGACGGTCGAACTCTGGATCGATCCGCTGCTGGCGCCCCGATTGGCGCCCCAACTCGAGTCGTATGCGTCGCGCCCGGGTGAGGACGGTGGAACCGTGTGGACCTTCTCCGTCACCAACTGGCCGGCGTTTCGTGCCTTCGCCCTCTCGCACCTCGACCGGGCCGAGGTGCTGGCGCCCCCGGAGGCCCGCACCGACATGATCGAATGGCTCTCGGCGATCGCCGGCGCTGACGCCGGTGCGGACGGGGAGAACTGACGTGGCCGGTCCGACCGCGGTCGAAGTGGTGGAGCGCACGATCGCCATCATCCCGTGGGTGGCCAACCAGCGCGGTGGCTACGCCACCTTCGACGAGATCGAGGAACGCTTCGGGATCGCTCCTGACATCGCCTATCGGTGTCTCGAGGTTGCCGGGATGGTCACCATCTACCCCCATGACGGGTACGGGATGATCGAGCTCGATGTCGACCCGGACGGCGTCTCCGTCCGGCTGCCGCAGTACTTCCAGCAGCCCCTGCGACCCTCGGCGGAGCAGACGTTCCTGCTGTTGACCGCCGCGAAGGTCCTCACCCAGGTCGATGGCGGGGGCACCAGTGCGCTCCATCGGGCGTTGCAGAAAATTTTGGAAGCGTTGGGAGACGCGCCGGCTGCGTTGGAGGTGGAGCTCGATCCTGCTCCCGATGATGTCCGGAGGACGGTGCGTCAGGGCATCGATGCCCGTCACACGCTCTCGATGGAGTACCACGCCTACGGCGGCGACACCGTCAGTCGCCGTAGGGTCGACCCGTGGCGGCTCCAGCAGACCGAGGGCCACTGGTACCTGCAGGCGTGGTGCCATGAGCGATCCGACGAACGAGTCTTCCGGCTGGACAGGATCGTCTCGGTCGCGCCGACCGGAGAGACGTTCGTCCCCCCCGAACCCTTGCCGGACTTCGCGGTGTTCGAGGTGTCCGATGACGTCGACCGGGTTCGACTCCGTCTCGGTCCCGGCGCGCGATGGGTCCCGCAGAACTTCCCGTGCGAGTCCGTCTCGGAGTCCGCCGACGGCACCACCGAGGTGGTGCTGGCCGTGGGCGCCACGCCGTGGTTCGAGCGACTGCTCTTGCGACTCGGTCCCGAGGTCGAGGTACTCGAGGCACCGAGTCACCTCCGTGGGGTGGAGAGGGAGTCGGCCCGAAGGATCCTGGATCGCTACCGGCAGTAGTCTGCGGCGTCGTTCACAATCGGACGACACCCGATCGACGAGCCAAGGCAGCCGGTGAGCGCCCCCGAACCCGAGTCCGAACCCGAGATCGACCGCGAGATCGACTTCACGTGGCCCTCGACCTCGGATCTCGTGTCGATCCGCAAGCGAAGGGGACTGCGCGGACGGCTCGAGCGGTGGTTGGGCGTCCGGGGGGCGGCTCTGGCCGAGTG
>JBJTGD010000273.1:0-2315 GCA_046093735.1 Acidimicrobiia bacterium
CGCCCGACCCGGGACCACCGCGTGGTACATCCCCGACGACCGCTCGATGTGGTCGCGCATCGAGGGCTACGTCGACGCCACCAGCATCGACGTGGGCGAGTCCGTGACCCTGCGCGTGTCCACCGGCGCGCCGTCGTGGCAGGTGTCCGCCTCTCGCATCGGCTACTACGGCGGGACCGGCGGTCGTCGGATCTGGCGCAGCGATCCGCAACCGGGTGTCCGGCAGCCCGCCACGACGGTCGACCGCGTCACCCGCACGGCCTCGGCCGGCTGGGCCCCTTCGCTCACCATCGCGACCGAACCGGATTGGCCGCCGGGTCAGTATCTGCTGCGACTGGAGAGCAGTGACGGTGGCGCCAAGTTCGTTCCCCTCGTGCTGCGTGACGACGCCAGCCGCGCCGATCTGCTGGTGCAGAGCGCGGTCACCACGTGGCAGGCCTAGAACGCGTGGGGCGGAGCCTCGCTCTACACCGGCACCTCCGGACGGGCCGACGTGGTCAGCTTCGATCGGCCCTACACCGGAAACGGCAGCGGCGAGTTCCTCGGTCGCGAGTTCGAGATGATCTTCTTCATCGAACGACTCGGCCTCGACGTGTCGTACTGGACCAACATCGATCTTCACCTGCGCGGTGACCGGGCGCGCAACCATCGCGCCGTCGTGATCCCGGGCCACGACGAGTACTACACGGTCGAGATGCGCCGGAACCTCGAAGCGGCCCGTGATGCGGGCGTGAACATCGGGTTCTTCGGAGCCAACAACGTCTATCGACGAATCCGACTGGAGGACTCGCCCACCGGCCCGGCCCGACTCGAGGTCAACTACCGCGACGCCCGACGCGATCCGCTCTACGGGAAGGACGATGCGCGGGTGACGGCCTCGTTCCGGGATGCGCCCGCCGCCAATCCGGAGAGTTCACTCACGGGCTCCTGCTACGAGTGCAATCCGGTCTCCGCCGACTGGATCGTCGGTGACGCGTCGATGTGGATGTTCGAGGGCTCGGGATTCCGCAACGGCGATCGCGTGCCGAAGATGGTGGGCAACAAGTACGACTGCGTGACGCAGGGAGTGCCCACTCCGGCCAACATCCAGGTGCTCTCCCATTCCCCGGTCACCTGCAAGGACAAGCAATCGTTCGCCAATTCGACGTGGTACTCCGCACCCAGCGGGGCCGGCGTGTCCACGGCCGGGACGTTCGGCTGGTCGCCGCGCATGATCACCCCGTGCCCGGAGGGCTCGACCGATCCCGACTGCAAGCTCCAGATCGTCACGGCCAACATCCTGCGCGCCTTCGCCGCCGGCCCGGCCGGGGCCGCCCATCCGAGCGTCTCCAACTTGGCCCGGTTCTCGATCCCGACACCGAGGGTGACCACGCCGTCGGCACCGGTCACCGTGCCGACCACCCCCCGCTGACGGATGCACCCGTCGTGATCCGTCAGGTCGCGCCATAGCCTCAGGGGGTGACCGTTCCCTCCACCACTCCCCGCTCCGGCGACGAACTGCCCCAGGGCGAGGCCAAGGTGCGCGCCGTGCGCTCGATGTTCGACTCGATCGCCCCGCGCTACGACCTCGTGAATCGCATCATGACGTTCCGCATGGACGTCGGTTGGCGTCGGCGCACGATCCGCGAACTCGGTCTCTCGCGCGGTTCGCGCATCGCCGACCTCGCCTGTGGCACCGGGGATCTGTGTCGGGAGCTCGATCGGGCCGGCATGGTGCCCCTCGGATTCGATCTGTCGTTCGGGATGCTGGCCAACGCGCGCACCGCCGCTCCTCTGGCCCAGGCCGACGCGTTGCGTCTGCCGTTGCCGGACGCCTCCATCGACGGAGTCACCTGCGGATTCGCGCTGCGCAACCTCGTCGAACTCGACGGGTTCTTCGACGAGTTGGCCCGGGTGGTGCGTCCGGGCGGTCGGATCGCCCTGCTCGATGTGGCCGAGCCCGCCAATCCCGTGCTGCGCCTCGGTCACTCGATCTACTTCGGCCGCATCGTCCCCTTGGTGGGCGGTCTGCTGTCGGATCCCTCGGCCTACCGTTATCTCCCGCGATCGGTCGAGTACCTACCCGCTCCCGGGATCATGCTGGCCCGTCTGGCCTCGGCGGGCTTCCATGACGTCGAGCGCCGACTCCTGACCACCGGCATCGCCCAGGTGCTCACCGCCACCCGGGACGAACGCCAATGACCGAGCGACTGGTCGCCAGGACCCGTCGCCTCGATGTCGAACCCGACCTCGTCGCCTGTTGCGGCGACGACGGACTGCTCGTCTCCTCGCCCGATCACGGAGTGCTCGGACACGGCGTGAGCCTGCGCATCCCC
>JBJTGD010000274.1:0-2358 GCA_046093735.1 Acidimicrobiia bacterium
CCAACACCGCCCGCGACGCCGGCTCATCGAGATCGAGTACTCGGCGACCGGCGGGACCGGCGAGACCGGCGAGCGCCGCGGCATGACGAGCGGCCAGCGCCGCCTCGACCGCGGCGGGGAAACGACGAGCACGCTCCACGATCTCCACGATCCCCACTGACGACCCCGACACGGGCCGCACGCTACCGGCCGACCTCGGGTGCCCCCGAAGTCCGGTCGATGCCCTCCGTCAACGATCGCACCGACCCCTACCGTTCGGTAACCTCGCCGCTTCCGCCGAGAACGGCTCGAGAAGGAAGTGACGACATGGACATCGCACGCATCGGCATCGTCGGCTCCGGGATCATGGGATCGGGCATCGCCGAGGTGGCCGCCACCAGTGGATTCGATGTCGTCCTGCGATCCCGCTCACTCGACAGCGCCCAGGCCACGGTGGCCGGCATGGCCAAGTCACTGGCCCGGCAGGTGGAGAAGGGACGGCGCGAGCAGGCCGACGCCGATGCCGCGCTGGCCCGGGTGACGGCCACTGCCGATCTGGCCGACCTGGCCGACTGCGATCTGGTCATCGAGTCGATCGTGGAGGACCTCGACCTCAAGCTCGATCTGTTCCGCACGCTCGACGGCATCGTCAAGGCCGACGGCATCCTCGCCACCAACACCTCCACGCTGCCGGTGGTGGAGATGGCGGTGGCCACCGGTCGCGCCGAACGCGTGTGTGGTGTGCACTTCTTCAACCCGGCCCCGGCCATGAGTCTGGTGGAGATCGTGCGCCCGCTCACCGGATCCGACGAGGTCATCGCCGCCGTCACCGCCTTCGCCCGCAGCTGCGGCAAGGAGCCGGTGGAGGTGGCCGATCGCGCCGGCTTCATCGTCAACGCGTTGCTGTTCCCCTATCTCAACAACGCAGTGAAGATGCTCGAGAACCAGGTGGCCACACGAGACGACATCGACACGGCCATGAAGGGCGGCTGCAACTTCCCCATGGGACCGCTCGCCCTGCTCGACCTCGTCGGCCTCGACACGTCGGTGGCGATCCTCGACGCGCTGTACGCCGAGTTCCACGACCCGAACTACTCGCCGGCACCCCGACTGCGTCGCATGGTGTCGGCCGGGCATCTCGGGCGGAAGTCCGGCGTCGGGTTCTACGACTACCGGAAGTGAGTCGGCGCCATCGACGCCGGTCCTGACCGACCCGGCCCGCTCGAACCGCCACCGTCGCAGTGGCGGTTCCCTCCGGCGCGGTCGGCCGACGAGAACGGTGTCGTCGGACTGGGCGCCGATCTCGAACCGGGAACGGTGCTCGAGGGATACCGCAACGGCATCTTCCCCATGCCGATCGACGAGGGTCGTCTGTTGGCGTGGTGGTCACCGGATCCCCGTGGTGTGCTGCCCCTCGATGGACTGAAGGTGAGTCGCTCGCTGCGCCGGTCACTGGCAAGTTTCGACGTCACCTTCGATTGCGCCTTCGACCAGGTGGTCGACGCCTGCGCGTCGCCGACCCGCGACGGCCGTTGGATCGACGAGTCGATCGCCATCGCCTACGGCGAACTCCATCGACTGGGCTGGGCCCATTCGGTGGAGGTGCGCGATCCGACCGACGGCCGTCTGGTGGGTGGCCTCTACGGCATCCACATCGACGGTCTGTTCGCCGGCGAGTCGATGTTCCACACCGAGCGCGACGCCTCCAAGGTGGCCCTCGTCGCCCTCGTCGAACGACTGCGGACCGTCGGGGTGGTCCTGCTTGACGTCCAGTGGCTCACGCCCCATCTGGCCTCGCTGGGGGCGGTGGCCATCTCCCGAGACGAGTACCTCGAACGGTTGGCCGCAGCGCTGTCCACGCCCGTCGGGCCATTCGCCACCGAAGGCCGGCCGTGACAAGACGGGTCCGGGTGGGGGACGATGGGCGAATGGCCGCCGACCGTCCGTGGATGATGCGCACCTACTCGGGTCACTCCACGGCCCGCGCCTCGAACGAGTTGTACCGCACGAATCTGGCCAAGGGGCAGACGGGCCTGTCCATCGCCTTCGACCTGCCCACCCAGACCGGGTACGACCCCGACGATCCACGCGCTCGCGGCGAGGTGGGGAAGGTTGGTGTGCCCGTGGCCGAGTTGGGTCACATGCGCGAACTGCTGGCCGACATCCCACTCGGCGAGATGAACACCTCGATGACGATCAACGCCACCGCCGTGTGGTTGTTCTCGTTGTACGTGGCCCACGCCGCCGAGACCGGAGTCGACTCGGTCCGCCTGCGGGGGACGACACAGAACGACATCGTCAAGGAGTACCTGTCGCGCGGCACCTACATCTTCCCGCCCGGCCCGTCGCGCAGACTCATTGTCGACATGATCGCGTGGT
>JBJTGD010000275.1:0-2381 GCA_046093735.1 Acidimicrobiia bacterium
GCTGGCCGCCGACCCCGGCGCCCCGGCCCGGGGGGGCGGCGCCCCGCTCCCCGGCCCCCCCCCGGGCGGGGGCGACGCCCCCCCCCGGTTCCCCCACGCCCAGAGTGCCGGCCCGAATCAGTTCGGCCCGGTCCACATGACGCGGGAACCGCGACGCCAGGGAGGCCACCACTCCCGGCACCACGTCGAGACCACGCTCGACGAGGCGGGTGACATCGTCGTCAGCGGTGGCGCCGGTCCGATCGGCGACTCGCCGTCGGACACTGCTCCCTGCGACCTGTGCTTCGTGTACTTCGTGTACTCCGTGTACTCCGTGCATACCGTCCCCTTCCGCCCGCAAGGGACGGAGGGCCACCCCTCCTCCGCCCGGTGGAGTCACCGTCCGATCGGACGGTGGGACGGTCACCCTAGGGACACCGGACCGGGTGCGGGTGGTCACCCCGGCCCATTTTTCTAGGCCATCCGGCCCGGAACTCAGGCAGCCCGAAACCACTGGGGCCCGGAACTTCCGGAGCTCAGTGTCCGCCCGGACCCTCGAACACCGCGGCCCGCACGCCCCGGGTCGCCAGATCGGCGAGCACCAGCCGGGGCGCGAACAGTTCGGCCAGTCCCGCGGCACCGGTGCGGGCTGCGCTGCCGTCGAGGATGCGGTGTGCAGCGACAGCGGCCACGGCTCCCGCGGCCACGGCCGGTCGATCCATCGCTCCCAACACCACCGTGGTGCCCACCCCGCCGACTCGACCTCGCACCTCGACCCGCACCGCCCCGGGACCGCCCTCCGGATCGGTGGGCCACAACATCGGGAGTCGCGCCGTGAGGCGATCACGACGCGTGGCCGAGACCCGCGCCGTGACCCGTTGCACGGCCGGAAAGGCCGGTGCGAGCACGAGGGCGTCGGCCAATTCGGCCCGATAGCAGTCCTTGGGTCCGATCGGATCGGGGAACCAGCACAACTCCCGACCCGAACCCCCCGGGCGGGCGATCCACTCGCCGTCACGCCAGTCGACCGCGCCGCGACCGAGGGCCCGATGATGCTGGCGGGCACAGGCCGGTCCGCCGGTACCGGAGGTGGCCACGTGGATCTCGGTGACCTCGTCGAAGCGCGCCGCAGCATGCGCGGCCAACACACAGGTGAGACCCGGGGCGAACCCGGCGCCGACGACGACGGTGAGTTCGCGACCGCGGGTCTCGGCGTCGAGTTCGAGCAGGGCGCGGACATCGGTGAGATCGTCAGTGGTGGTGACCACGGGTCGCCCGTAGCGCAGGAATGCCGCTGCGGCGCGGGCCTGGGTCCGGCCGGGGCCGGCGATGACGACGAGATCGACATCGAGTGGATCGTGCAGGTCGCGCTCATCGACCGACGCGTGCTCACCCAGACTGGCGGCCACGGTCCGCAGACGAGTGCGATCGGGATCGCGCAGGACCACCGAATCCCCGTCGACCGAGACGAGTTGCCGGGCCACCCGGGCACCCACGGCACCGACACCGATCACTCCGATGCGCGCCATCTCAGGACTCCGTCGTCGGCGACACGGTCATCTCAGTCGAAGTCGGGGCCGGTGAGTTCCCGCCAACCACCGGACTGCGGGCGCACACCGTTGGACCCGCGCAACCGCAGGGCGGCGGCCACGAGCGCGCCCATACCGATGGCCATGAACGCCCGACGGATCGCCTTCATCGTGGGGCTAGCTGGAATCGAACCAGCGACCTCACCCTTATCAGGGGTGCGCTCTAACCGACTGAGCTATAGCCCCGGACTGACCGGCCCAGCACCCTACCGGACCACTGGGAGGCGGAAGAAACCGCTCAGCGGTCGTCCATGTCGGTGGCGGTCTCCATCTCCACGACCGTCAGGCGGAGGCCGCCGAAGACCTGTGCGATGAGATTGAACAGCACGGTGGTGATCGCCGCGAACAGTGCGCCCGAGACGAAGATCACGAATCCGGCGATGACCGAACCCTGGAGCACCCGGAATCCATCGATGGTGAACGAACTCTCGGCCAGGAGTTGCGCCAGGAAGTCCTCGATGTTGCCGATGGATCCGGTGACCACGGCGGCCTGCCAGATGACGATCCCGGCGACGACGACGATGAGCCAGACGCAGAGCGAGAAGGACAGCGCCACACGCAACATGGCCCACGGGTCGATCCTGGTCACCACCCGCTGCACCTGCCGGGCCTTCACCAGACGGGGCGCCGAGGGGCGACCTCGCCGGGGCGGAGGCGGTCGCCGGTCGACCGGCGGGGGCGGAAGGGACAGCTCACCCAGCTGTTGCACCGGCGACGAAGGCGACGAGGAGGATGGTGGCGGGGACGGAAGGGGCGCGGAGGAGGGCTCGGGCGACGGAGACCAGAGATCGTCCCAGTCGAAGATCCCCTTGT
>JBJTGD010000276.1:0-3769 GCA_046093735.1 Acidimicrobiia bacterium
GAAAGAGCGCAAGACATTCGGTGCCGCACTCTCGACGCGCCAGGGCCTGCAGTGGATGGTCGCCGAGGCGCAGATGCAGGTCGAGGCCGCCCGCACGCTCGTCTACAGTGCCTGTGGCGCAGTCGACGCAGGCGACCCGCACGGCGATCTCTCGACGCTCGGTGCAATGGCCAAGTGTTTTGCTTCCGACGTCGCGATGCAGGTCACGACGGATTGCGTCCAGCTGTTGGGTGGCTACGGATACACGAACGACTTCCCCGTCGAGCGCATGATGCGCGACGCGAAGATCACGCAGATCTACGAAGGAACGAACCAAATCCAGCGAATGGTCGTTGCGAAGAAGGTCTTCGGCTGAATCAAACCACACGCATCGTCGTAGCCGACGGAGTTGGCGCTCCGTGGGAACTCCTGCGCGATCAGGTCGACGACATCCGCCGGAGAGGCGACACGTGTGAAGTCTTCGTCGGTTGGTGTTTGGCCGATGGACTCAAGTGGCTCGAAGCATCGCCCGAAGTCACCGTCCGGTCGTTCATGGGCGGCAACGGATCACGCCACCTCGCCCCTTCGGCGCACTTCAACTACGTGCCCGTTCGCTTTTCACATCTCCCTCGGGCCCTCGCCACCTGGCTGCAGCCCTACACGTTGTTGATGTCGGCCCGACAGGTGGGTGGCGACTGGCACCTGGGTACCGAGGCAGGCTGGATTCCCGCCGCCATCGAACATGCCCAACGCATCGTTATTCGTCCCAACAACTCGCTGCCCACCACAACCGCCGTCGGATCGATTCGACTCGGACCCCATGTTTCGGTCCACGAGGGGGCGACGTCGCCACCCGACGAGGTGCCGCCGCCACAGGTCGACGATGTTTCTCGCGCGATCGCGGAGAGAATCGTTGCCCTGTTGCCCGATGACGCGGCGATCCAATACGGGCCGGGGCCCATCGGGGCGGCTTGCGTCGAATTGTTGACAAAGCCGGCACGCATCAGGTCGGGCATCGTCAGCGACGTGGTCATGCGTGCAGCACAACGCGGCGTCATCAGTGGGGTTCCCGTCGGTTCGTACGCCGTGGGAACCGCGTCGTTCTACACCGAAATCGCCAATCGAGGTTGGGTCGATCGCGTCGAGCAAACCCACAACCATCATGCGCTGTCGAACGACGCCTTCTTTGCGCTCAATACGGCACTTGAGATCGACCTGTCGGGCCAAGTGAACGTCGAGAACATCAGGGGCACCACCGTCGCAGGCCTCGGGGGTCACGCCGACTTTGCGTTCGCAGCGGCATCGAGTCGGCGCGGACTCAGCATCGTTGCGCTTCCCAGTCGGCGAGGAACAACGCCGACACTCGTCGAAAAACTCGTGGAGAACGTGACGACGCAGAGATCCGACATCGACATGGTTGTCAATGAAAACGGGTCCGTGGACTTGCGTGGCCTCAGCGACCGCGAACGTGCACGATCCCTTGCGCTCTTGTGGCGCCTCTAGGTTGCAAAGCCCTCGGGGCTCACGACCTCTTCAGCACCACCGGTAGCGACTTCAGCCCTCGCGACAGCATCGTTGGGTTCCACTGCAGAGCAGAGCGATCCGCGGCCATCTCAATCGATTCGAATTCACGAAGAACCGCGGAAAGAGCAAGGTCTGCCTCGAGTCGCGCCAGGGGGGCTCCGAGGCAATAGTGCAAACCGAATCCGAATCCGATGTGTCCGGTTGGATTGCGGCGCAGGTTCAGGACCTCGGGGTCGGCGAACACCGCCGGATCGCGATTCGCGGACGGGTTTACGAGAAACACACGCTCTCCCGCTTTCATCGCGACGCCACCGAATTCGTGATCTTCCTTGACGAGGCGCACCATCGAACGCGCCGGACCGTCGAATCGAGTGATTTCCTCGATCGCCATCGACATGATCTCTGGGTTGCGGCGAAGGTCTTCGAGCTGGGCAGGAAACTCGAGCAACGCCAGTAGCCCGTTGGTGATCAGGTTTGTCGTTGTTTCATGACCCCCGAAAAGCAGGAGTGTGCACGTGGAGATCAGTTCGTCACGCGATAACGAGTCTCCGTCTTCCTGCTCGAGCAACAAACTGATGAGATTGTCCTCGGGCTCGACCTCGAACTTCTCGATCATGCCGAGGAGGTAGTCGCGAAGATCGATCATTCCGCGAGCCGCCTGGTGGAACCGATCGGGATTGTCGTATGCACCGAACACGAGGGACGTCATCTGGTCGGACCATTCCTTGAACAGAATGCGGTCATGGGGAGGCACGCCCAGCATCTTTGCAATCACGATCGCAGGTAGTGGCGCGGCAAAGTCAGCGATGAAATCAATCGGACGATCCTCGGGAAGGTCAGCCAGCAGCGCGCCGACAACTTCTTCGACGTCGGCCGTTTGGGCGCGCACGACTGACGGCGCGAAAATTCGCGACACGAGCCGGCGCAAACGAGTGTGGTTGGGTGGGTCGAGAAAGACCATCCAATTTGCGAGAATTCGGAACGTCTCGTCTACGGCGGCCGAATTCGTTTGACGCATCACCGATGCTCGAAACGGTTCCATCCTGTCGGCGGTGAGATTCGCGTTGCGCAGAGCGGCAGTGACCAACTCGTGCGTCGTCAATACCCACGCCTTGTGGCGAGTATTCCAGTGAATCGGAGCTGCGTCACGAAACTGGCCGAAGTACGTATATGGATCACGAACTGCGTCGTCGCAGACGAGATTGTGGTCAAACAGAGCGGTCGATAACGCGCCGTTTGCGATCTCGGTAGTTTCGCCCATGTCGCCCTTTTCTATCGTGTCATTAGTTGATTTGTTCGTCACGAGAGCGTCATTCCCCCGTCGACGGTGATCACCTGGCCAGTGACGAACGAAGCGTCGCGGCTCGTAAGAAAACCCACGACGGATGCGATCTCGAAAGGCTCCGCGAAACGTCGCATCGGAATTTTTCGCAACACACCTTTCATCAACTCGTCACGTGTGGTCTTCGCATATTCAGCCGCTCTTTCGAGCGTGCCGTCGATCATGTCGGTTGTCGTGCTGCCCGGAGCCACGCAATTGACACGAATGCCATAGCGGGCGAGCTCAAGGGCCTGCTGCAGTGTCAATGCTTCAACCGCCGCCTTCGATGCGCAATACGCGCCGTAACGGGCGAGCGGTCGTTTGCCCGCGGTCGATGAAAAGTTGACGATCGACTTGTTCGCGACGCTCGAGGTTTGCATCAACGGGACGAAAGCCCTGCACATTTCGTGGACCGTGTCGATGTTGATCTGGAACGTCTCATTCCACAACTCCGTCGTTGTTTCGTGGGCTGCGTATGCATTCGCCTCACCGGGTGTTCCGGCGTTGTTCACCAAGGCGGCCATGTCGCCTCCGCGGCCGGCTTCTTCAACGATCCGTGCAATCACGGAGGTGTCACGCAAGGCACCGTTGACAAAGGCTGCGCCTCCACCCCCGGACACGATTTCACCTGCCACCGACTCTGCTCCGCGCCAACCCGCTGCGCGCTCATTGTCCGTCAGCGAAGCGGGTGCATTGCTGCGACCGTGTGCCACGACGAAGAATCCATCCGCGGCGAGACGCAAAGCACAGGCTCGGCCGATGCCACGCATGCGACCCGCACCCGTGACGACGGCAACTTGACGTACGTGTTTCACCTGTTCCCTCTCGTTCAGTGTCGGCCCCTCGCGCGGGGCTCGGGTCGTGACCGGTGTGGGTGGGGCGAGCCGCCCCACACCCTCACCACCACCCGGGGGTCAGGGGAGCTGGTTGAACGAGCGCGGGGTG
>JBJTGD010000277.1:0-2790 GCA_046093735.1 Acidimicrobiia bacterium
GGGCAGAAGGTGTGGACGTCACTGGCCCACGTGTCGCACTGGTGCTTCGTGGTCGCTCGCACCGAACCGGGCTCGACCCGTCATTCGGGGCTGTCGTGCCTGCTCGTCCCCAAGGACCAGCCCGGCATCGAGGCCCGGGCCATCGTGCAGATCACCGGTGGTGGCGAGTTCAACGAGGTGTTCCTCACCGACGCCGAGACCGATGCCGACATGATCGTGGGCGAGATCGGCAAGGGCTGGGGCGTGGCCATGGACCTGCTGGCCTTCGAGCGCGGGATCTCCACGCTGGCCCAGCAGGTCGGGTTCGAGCGCGAGCTCGACGGGTTGATCGCCGAGGCGCAGCGCAACGGTCGGGCCACCGATCCGGTGCTGCGGCAGCGGCTGGTCGACATGTGGATCGGCCTGCAGTTGATGAAGTGGAACGGACTGCGCTCGATGGGATCGGGCGTGCCGGGCCCCGAGGCCTCCATCTCCAAGTTGTTCTGGGGCACATGGCACCGCGACCTCGGTGAGTTGGCCATGGACATCGGGGGCATGGAGTCCCAGATCGCCGAGGGCTTCCCCTACGAGTTGACGCTCGACCAGAAGATGTTCCTGTTCACCCGTTCGGAGACGATCTACGGCGGCAGCAACGAGATCCAGCGCAACGTGATCGCCGAGCGCGTGCTCGGACTGCCCCGGGAACGCGTATGAGCACCACCCCCGACTACGTCGACGGTCACGGGTTGTTGACCGGTAAGCGCGTGCTCGTCACCGCCGCGGCCGGCACCGGCATCGGGTTCCAGGCGGCGCAGCGCTGTGTGGAGGAGGGGGCCACGGTCGTGGTCTCCGACAAGCACGAGCGCCGCACCGCCGAGGCGGCCGAACGACTCGGCGTGGTCGGCATCGGTTGCGACGTGACCGTCGAGTCCGATGTGCGAGCGTTGGTCGACGGTGCGGTGGCGGCCATGGGCGGGGTCGACGTGTTCATCAACAACGCCGGGCTCGGTGGTGAGGTGCCGATCGTCGACATGACCGACGACCAGTGGGACCTCGTCCTCGACGTCACGCTCACCTCCACGTTCCGCTGCCTGCGCGCCGAACTGCAGTACCTGTACGCCAACGGCGGCGGAGTGATCGTCAACAACGCGTCGGTGCTCGGCTGGCGGGCCCAGGCCGGTCAGGCCCACTACGCCGCGGCCAAGGCCGGCGTCATGGCCCTCACCCGGTGCGCCGCCATCGAGGCCGCACCCCACGGCGTGCGCATCAATGCCGTGGCCCCGAGCCTGGCCATGCACGCCTTCCTGGCCAAGGCCACCACCGAGGAGACGCTGGCCGAACTCACCCAGCGCGAGGCCTTCGGTCGAGCCGCCGAGCCGTGGGAGGTGGCCAACGTGATGGTGTTCCTGGCCTCCGACTACTCGTCGTACATGACCGGCGAGGTCGTGTCGGTCAGTTCGCAGCGGGCCTGAGTCCCGGGCCCGGGTCTCAGGCCGGTTCGGCCATCGCCTTGAGCTCGAGGTACTCCTCGAGCCCGGCCACACCCGATTCACGACCCACCCCCGACTGCTTGTAGCCGCCGAAGGGCACGTCGACGCCGTACCACGAACCGCCGTTGATCGACATGGTGCCCGTGCGGATCCGCCGGGCCACGGCGAGGGCCCGCTGGCGATCGGCACTCATCACCGCGCCCGACAGTCCGTAGATCGAGTCGTTGGCGAGGCGCACTGCGTCGTCGTCGCCATCGTGGGCGATGGCCACCAGTACCGGACCGAACACCTCCTCACGGGCGATCTCCATGTCGTTGGTGACATCGGCCAGCAGCGTCGGCGTGTAGTACCAGCCACGGTCGAACTGCGCGGGCACACCACCACCGACGACGACGCGGGCGCCGTCGGCCACGGCCCGGTCGACGAGACCGGCGATGCGTTCGAGTTGCGCGGCGTTGACGATGGCGCCGGTCATCACGCCCGGATCCTGCGGATCGCCGTAGGGGAGCGCGGCGATGAGCGCCGCGGCGGCGTCCACGCCCTCGTCGTAGCGCGCTCGTGGCAGCAGCAACCGCGACGACGTGGCACACCCCTGACCGGCATGCGTGCACACCATGAAGCACGGACTGGCCACCGCCGCACCCATGTCCTCCACATCATCGAGCACGATGTGGGCGCTCTTGCCACCCAACTCGAGGAACACGCGTGTGACATTGGCGGCCGCGACTTCGGCGATGCGGCGACCGGTGGCGGTGGAACCGGTGAACGACACCATGTCGACATCAGGCGAGGTGGTGAGGACCTCGCCGATCGCCTTGTCGGACGATGTCACCACGTTGAACACACCCGGCGGGATGTCGGTGTGGTCGTGCACCAGTCGACCGAGCGCCAGGGCCGTCCATGGCGTGTCGGGCGCGGGTTTGAGCACCACGGTGCACCCGGCGGCCAGCGCGGGGATGCACTTGGCCAGATTGATCTGGTTCGGGTAGTTCCACGGGGTGATGGCGGCCACCACGCCGGCGGCCTCCCGTTCGATCCACCGGTGCGCAGTGCCGGCGATGGTGATGGCCACGCCGAGATCGGTCGACCATTCGAAGTTGTCGAGCAGGTCGGCGTAGTAGGTGAGGTACTCCATCGGTCCTCGCAACTGCGGGCCCTCCGTGAACATGCGCGGGCAACCCACCTCGGCGATGGTGGTCTCGGCCAGGGCCGGGAACTCCGCCTCCATGGCCGCGTGCAACTGACGCAGGCAGCGCTGACGCAACGCGATGTCGGTGGACCACGTCGTGGTGTCGAAGGCCCGGCGGGCGGCGGCGATGGC
>JBJTGD010000278.1:0-13908 GCA_046093735.1 Acidimicrobiia bacterium
CTCCGGCCTGCGACTCGGGCACGAACACCTTGACCGAGAACCGCTTGCCGTTGACCTCCACGTCGACGTCGCGCTGCACCTTGGCCTCGGCCTCACCGTCGGTGGTGGCCGGTGCGGCGCCGACTCCGGTGAGATCCAGCACGTCCTCCACCCATTTGGTGGAGTGGGTGCCGGCCACGAAGTCGGGGTGCTCGAGGATGGCGATGTCGGCCGGGATGGTGGTGGCGATGCCGTCGATGCGGAACTCGCGCAATGCCCGCAGCGTGCGGGCGATGGCCGTGTCGCGGTCCGAGCCCCAGCAGATCAGCTTGCCGACGAGATTGTCGTAGTACTGGCTGACGGTGTCACCCGACTCGTAGCCGCCGTCCCAGCGGGTTCCGAATCCGGCGGGTGGCACCAGCGTGGTGATGTGACCGGGGGAGGGGAGGAACCGGCCGCCGGCGGGATCCTCGGCGTTGATGCGGATCTCGATGGCGTGACCCGACAGTTCTATCGAGTCCTGTGAGAACGACAGCGGCAGCCCCGACGCCACACGGATCTGTTCGGCCACCAGGTCGATGCCCGACACCATCTCGGTGACGGGGTGTTCCACCTGCAGACGCGTGTTCATCTCGAGGAACCAGAACTCGCCGTCCTGATAGAGGAACTCCACGGTGCCGGCGCTGACGTACCCGCAGGCCTTGGCCACCTTCACCGCGGCCTCGCCCATGGCCTGGCGCACCTCGGCGGGGAAGGCCGGGGCCGGGCTCTCCTCCACCAACTTCTGGTGACGACGCTGCGCCGAGCAGTCGCGCTCGGCCACCCACACGCAGTTACCGTGGGTGTCGGCGATGATCTGCATCTCGATGTGACGCGGCCACGTGAGGTAGCGCTCCACGTAGCACTCGTCGCGACCGAAGCCCTTGAGCGCCTCGCTGCGGGCCGAGTCGAAGGCCTCGGCGGCCTCGTCGGCCGTGCGCACCACGCGCATGCCGCGGCCGCCACCGCCGAAGGCGGCCGTGATGGCCACCGGCCAGCCATGGGCGTTGCCGAAGGCCACGACCTCGTCGGCGTCATTGAGGAACTCGGTGGTGCCGGGTACGCCCATCACACCGGCGGCCTGCGCGGCGATGCGGCTGGAGACCTTGTCGCCCATCACCTCGATGGCCGAGGGCGGCGGACCGATGAAGGTGACACCGCGCTCGGTGATGGCCCGGGCGAAGTCGGTGTTCTCGGAGAAGAACCCGTAGCCCGGATGCACGCCGTCGGCGCCGCTGCGTTCGATGATGTCGAGGATCTTCTCGGTGTCGAGGTAGCTCTCGGCCGCGGTCTGACCGCCCAGTGCGTAGGCCTCGTCGGCCAGCCGCACATGGAGCGCATCGCGGTCGAGATCGGAGTACACCGCCACGGTGGCGATCCCCATCTCCTGGCAGGCACGGATGACCCGGACGGCGATCTCGCCCCGGTTTGCGATCAGGATCTTCGTCAGCACGCCGGATACATTGGCACGAATGGGGGAGGCGGACGGCACTGGGAGCGGCCGGTTCGCCGAGGTGTGGAGGGTGGCCGAGACCGGCTCCACCAACCGGGATCTGCTGGACGCGGCCGCTGCTGGCGCTCCCGACCGCACGGTGCTCGTCGCCGCCCACCAGACGGCCGGTCGCGGGCGGCGCGATCGCACGTGGTCGGCCCCTCCGGGGGCCTCGTTGTTGGTGTCGGTGCTGCTGCGTCCGGCCCTGCCCCCCGAGCGCCTGTTCCTGCTGACCATGGCCTGCGGACTGGCTGCGGTGGACGCCGCCGACGAGGTGGCCGGGGTACGACTGGGGCTCAAGTGGCCCAACGATCTGGTGGCCGCGGTCGCCCCCGGGCTCGACCCGACCGAGGTCGATCGCAAGGTGGGCGGGATCCTGGCCGAGTCGCTGGTGGCCGACGATCGGGTGGAGGCCGTGGTGGTGGGCATGGGCCTGAACGTCGACTGGCCGTTCCCCCTGCCCGACGACCTCGCCGCCATCGCCACGTCGGTCGATCGACTGGCCGGCCGGCCGGTCGAACTCGAGGCCGTGCTCGCGGCGTGGCTCGGCCACTACGGCCGACTGCTCGACGACCTCGGGACCGGTGACGGTTCGGCGGTCCTCGACCGCGCCCGGTCCGTGTCGGCCACCGTGGGCCGCACCGTCGAGGTGGTGCTCGCCGATCGCACCTTCCATGGTCGAGCGTTGGCCATCGCCGACGACGGTCACCTGCTCGTCGAGCACGACGGTGTGACCGAGGACGTGGCCGTGGGCGACGTCGTCCACGCCCGACTGGCCGACTGAGGTCGCTTCGTCTCAGCCCGCGACGTCGAGGGCGACGCGGGCGCGGTCCAGCGCGTCGGTGTCCGTGGGAATGGTGCGGTCGTCGATGGCGTGCACCGGCGTGATGCCGGTGGTCGATGTGGTGAGGAAGACTCCGTCGGCACGCGGCACGTCGGTCGGGTGGAGATCGGCTTCGGTGGCAACGTCCGCGTCGAGCAGCACGGCTCGCACGGTTCCGGCCAGACAGCCCGACTCGAGCGACGGCGTGATGATGGTGCCATCGAGCACGAGGAAGATGTTCGCCGTCGCACATTCCGACAGACGCCCCTGCGTGTCGCAGAACAGCGCGTTGTCGAAACCGGCGGCAACCGCAGCGCGCAGTGCATGCGCGTTCTCGGCCCAGTTGATCGACTTGATGCCGGCCAATGCCGATCGTTCGTGGCGCGGCCACGGCACCAGGTGCAGCGACACCGACGCCGGCGCCGGGTCGAGCCGAGCGATGGTGATGAACATCGTGGGGCTGCCCGTGCGTGTCCGTGGTGACGAACCGGGACCGGCGGTGACGGTGATGCGGATCCGGGCATCGGTCAGACCCGACGCGGCGACGAGTTCGTCGATGGCGTGGCGCACGGTGTCGTCGTCGGGTCCGTTCACGATGTCGATGCGGTCCATCCCGGCCCGCAGCCGATGCAGGTGACGATCGAGCAGACGAGGGCGGCCCTCACGCACGGCCAGGGTCTCGAACACCCCGTCGCCCAGCAGCACCCCGTGATCGGTGGCGCCGATGATCGGCGTCGAGGGTTCGACGACGCGACCGTTGTGCCAGACGAGCATCGTCATGTCGGTGAGGCGATCGACAACAGTCGGTGGGCCTTCAGCTCCGTCTCCGCCCATTCGTCGTCGGCATCGGAGTCCCAGGTGATGGCACCCCCCGTTCCGAAGCAGAGGTCGCCGTCGTCGACGAAGAACGTGCGGATGGCCACGTTCATCTCACCGACGGCGCGATCGGCGTCGACCCATCCGATGGCGCCGCAGTAGAGGCCACGACCGGTGGGTTCCAGCGCGGCGATGTGGGCCAGCGCAGCGATCTTGGGGGCACCGGTCACCGAGCCCGGGGGGAACGCCGCGGCCAGAAGTTCGGGCCAACCGGCGTCATGGCGCAACTCGCCCTCGATCGTGCTGACGAGATGTACGAGACCGGGGTGGTGTTCTTCGGCCAGCAGGTGGGGGACACCGATCGATCCCGGCTCGCACACCCGTCCGAGATCGTTGCGGACGAGGTCCACGATCATCACGTTCTCGGCCCGGTCCTTGTCGGTGAACGGTCGACCGGGTGCGGTGGTGCCCTTGATGGGCGAGGAGCGCACTCGTCGACCGCTGCGGGCGAGGAACAACTCCGGCGAGGCCGAGGCCACGCGCACCCCGTGCTCGGGCAGTTCGATCAGGGCGGCGTAGGGAGCGGGGTTGCCGGCGGCCAGACGGGCGCCCAGGGCCAGCAGGGACGCGTCGGGGGACAGTGGGGCCCGCAGCATGCGGGTGAGGTTCACCTGGTACACGTCACCGGCGGCGATGGCCGCACGGATCGACGCCACCCGAGCGGCGAACCCGTCGTCGTCGAGTGAGGATCGCCACATCCGGCGATCGGGACCGCGCCACACATCGTCGGTTCGCGGGATCGACGAGGTGGGGCGGCGCCGGGCGAAACGGGCGAACACGGGCTCCCCGTCGAAGGGCACCACTGCGACCCACCAACCGGTCGAGTCCAACGCCGACGGATCACTCGTCACGTCGAGCAACTCGGAGGCCACGACCCCACCGACCACGGCGACCGGGGCGACCCGTCGGGCCAGAGCAGTGGGGGCGGCGTGGACCACGGCGTGAGCCTAGGACCGCAGGTCGGTCGCTCGACCGGGCGACCAGCTCCTCGCCGCACCGATGGACGGCCGGGGCGACCGTGTCTGTCGCAGGTGCTCCGGTAGCGTCGGAGTCCGTGCGTCGTCATCGGACCTGGCCCCAGCGGCTGTTGCTCTCGCTGAACATGTTCGTGGCGCTGGCCTGTCTGGTGGCGGCCGTCGGGATCTGGTGGACCTACAACCAGGCCTCGGCCCTGCCCCGCATCGATGTCGGCGCCTCGCTCGAGGCCCCGTCGGCGCCCGGAGAGCCCATGAACATCCTGCTGGTCGGTATCGACGACGGGATGGGTCTCGGGCAGGACGATCCGGTCAACCGGGGCCGCACCCGGTCGCTCAACACCGACACCATCATGATCCTGCGCGTCGAGCCCAAGACCCAGCAGGCCGCGGTGCTGTCGTTGAACCGTGACCTGTGGGTGGATCTGGCCGGAGGAGGACAGGGGCGGATCAACACCGCGCTATCGCTCGGTGGTCCCGAGAAGCTGATCGAGACGATCAAGCAGGACTTCCAGATCCCCATCAACCACTACGCCATGGTCGACTTCGCCGGATTCGAGGCGCTCGTGTCCGCCGTCGACGGTGTGCCGATCTGGTTCAACTTCCCCTCTCGTGACGAGGCCACCGGTCTGTTCCAGTACGAACCCGGCTGTCGGCTGCTCGACCCGGGTCAGGCCCTCGCCTTCGCCCGATCGCGACATTTCGAGATCAGTCGCAACAACATGCGCTCGTGGCAGGAGGATCCCTCCAGCGACTTCGGTCGGGTGACGCGTCAGCAGCAGTTCATCCGCGCTGCGCTCAAGCGGGCGGTGGTCAAGGGCGCGCGCAATCCGTTCGTCATGAAGGACCTGCTGGAGATCGCGCAGAAGAACGTCACGCTCGACACGACGTTCGCCATCAAGGACCTCGTCGATCTGGGTACCCAGTTCCGGACGTTCGACCCCGACAACCTGGTGAGCTTCACCCCGGTGTCCACCGGGATGTTCATCGGCGCCGCCAGCGTGTTGCAGTTGAACCAAGCAGCGTCGCAACCCATGTTCGACGTGTTCCGTGGGCTGCGTCCGATCCCGTCACCGTCGAACACCGAACCGGCCCCGTCGCTGATGCCGGGGCCGAGCACCACCGCGGGTCAGACACCGACCACGTCGACGATGGTCCCCACCACGCCGACGACGATGCCCATCACCACCACGACGCTCAGTGACTTCATCCCCAAGGTGCCCGAGGGTCAGACCTGTTCGTGACCTCGTTCAGCGGTCGCGGGCTTCGGCCTCGGTCCGATTGGCCAGGAACCACTCGAGCGTTCGTCGCAGGCCCTCGTCGAACGAGGTCGCAGCGCGGAACCCGAAGCGCTCGAGAGCACGCGACCCGTCGACACCACGTCGCGGCTGGCCATCGGGGCGCGACGTGTCCCAACGCACTTCGCCGGTGAAGCCGACCAGGGCGACGATGATCGAGACCAGATCGCGGATGGGGAGTTCACGGTCGGCACCGAGATTCACCGGGTCGCCGTCGTCGTAGAACTCAGCGGCGAGCACGATGCCCTCGGCGGCATCGTCGACGTAGAGGAACTCGCGACTGGCGGCTCCCGGTCCCCACACGGCGATGTGATCGGCCCCCGACTCGGCCGCGTCGACCGTCTTCTCGATCAGTGCGGGGATCACGTGCGACACCGCCGGGTGGAACTTGTCGCGCGGGCCGTAGAGGTTGGTGGGCATGAGGTACACGGCGCGCTGTCCGTACTGGGCCCGGTTGGCCTGCAACTGCACGAGTTGGGCCAACTTGGCGATGCCGTAGGGGGCGTTGGTCTCCTCGGGATATCCCTGCCACAGCGAGGACTCGGCGAAGGGCACGGGAGTGAACTTCGGGTACGAGCAGATCGTCCCGACCATGACCGTCTTGTCGGTGCCGCGCCGTCGGGCCTCGTCGAGCACGTAGGTGCCCATGAGGAGGTTGTCGAGGTACAGGTCGGCCGGCCGCTCCATGTTGGCGCCGATGCCGCCGACCCGGGCGGCCAGATGGATGACGAGGTCGGGTGCCAGGGCACCGAACATCTCGCGCACCGCCTCCGGGTCACGCAGGTCGTAGTCGGCGCTGCCGGGGGTGTCGACCTGCGTCGCGCCGCGGGCCCGGACCCGTTCGACCACCGACTGACCGAGGAAGCCCGTCCCGCCGGTGACCAGCACCCGTCGACCGCTCCAGAACGCCGGATCGGGGAGGAAGTCCATGTGGAGACCCTACCGATTGCCGCAACTCGCCCCGGTCGGAACCGTCGCCGTGGGAGACTCGAACGTCCATGAGCGGTTGTCATCGGGTGGCGATCACCCTCGAGCAGTTGTGGCACTCGGTGCCCGGGGGGACTGCCCGAGCCGCGCTCGACGGGGTGGAGGCGCTGCGCCGTCACACCGATCTCGAACTGATCGGAGTGGCGGGCCGTCACTCCTCACCACCGGCACCGTCGTGGCGCCCGTCGATCCCGATCCGGCACCTTCCGCTGCCCCGACTGGCCCTGTACGAGTCGTGGCATCGCCTGCGCCGGCCGGCCGTGGAGCGGGCCACTGGTCCGGTGGACGTCATCCACGCGACGGGGATGGCCGTGCCCCCGCGCTCGGCGCCGCGCGTGGTCACGGTGCACGATCTGGCCTTCCGTCGCGACCCGTCGCAGTTCACTCGTCGTGGCGTGTCGTTCTTCACCCGGGCGATCGAGTTGGCCCAGAGCGATGCCGACATCGTGATCTGTCCGTCGCGCTCGACTCTGGAGGACTGCGTCGCCGATGGTTTCGATCGGGATCGCCTGCGTCTGGTGCCGTGGGGCATCGACATCGCCCCGGCCGACGAGGCCGCTGTCGAAGCGGTGAGGACCCGGTTCGGACTCCCCGGTCGCTATGTGCTGTGGGCGGGCACCATCGAGCCGCGCAAGAACCTCCCGACGCTCCTCGATGCCTTCGCCGACGTGCACACCGACGCAGTGCTGGTGTTGGCCGGCCCGCAGGGATGGAACGAGGACCTGACCGATCGACTCGGGCGACTGGGCGAGCGGGTGCGGACGGTGGGCTTCGTCGAGCCCGACTCCCTGCGCGCCCTGCAGGCCGGCGCCGAGGTGTTCTGCTTCCCCAGCCTCCAGGAGGGGTTCGGGTTGCCGGTGCTCGAGGCCATGGCCCAGGGCACGGCGGTGCTCACCTCGGCGGGGACGGCCACCGCCGAGGTGGCGGGCGATGCCGGTGTGCTCGTCGACCCCGCCGATCGGCGGGCGTTGGCCGAGGCGATCACCATGCTGCTCGATGACCACGATCGGCGATCGGCGCTGGCCCTCGCCGGTCTCGAACGGGCCCGCGATCGGTTCGGATCCGATCGCACGGCTGCGGCGCTGCTGGCCGCCTACCGGGACGCCGCCCGATGAGTGCTCGACGTCGCATCGGCGTGAACCTCCTGTGGCTGGTGCCCGGCGAGGTGGGCGGCAGCGAGGAGTACACCGTCCGACTGTTGCGGGCCGTCGCGCGACAGCGCCCCGACGAACTCGACATCGTGCTCTACGTCACCCGCTCGTTCGTCGCCGCCCACCCGGATCTTTCTGCTGTGTTCCCCACCCGCGTGGCCCCGGTGTCGGGCGCGTCGCGACCACTGCGGGTACTGACCGAGTCGACGTGGTTGGCGTGGCGGACACGGCGAGACCGGTGCGACGTCGTGCACCACGCCGGCGGCACCATGCCCTTCGTGCGCCCGGCGACCGGGATCGTCACGCTCCACGATCTTCAGCCCCTCTCCAATCCGGAACGGTTCGGACCGATCAAGCGACGGTGGCTGACGTGGGTCGCGCCGCGTTCGTTGCGAGCGGCCAGCACGGTGATCTGTCTGGCCGGATTCACCGGCGATGACGCAGTGCAGCGGGCTGGTGTGGACCGGACCCGTGTGCGCATCGTTCCCTGTGGTGTCGACGATCCGGGCGCGGCCGTGGATGGGCAACTGCGTCAGCGCGTGCTGACTCGCCTCGACCTCGTCGACCGGCCGTTCGTCCTCTACCCGGCCATCACCTATCCGCACAAGAACCACGAGACCCTGGTGGCGGCATTCGCCGCGCTGGTGCCGACGCATCCGGAACTGCGCCTCGTGCTCACCGGCGGCGCGTCCTCGGCCGAGGAGGTGGTGCGGGCCGCCCTCGGCGCCTTCGGTCTCACCGAGTCGGTGGTGCGCACCGGCCGCATCCCCGAGGACGAACTCGATGTGCTCTATCGCTCGGCGATGGTGATGGCCTTCCCCTCGCGTTACGAGGGATTCGGACTGCCGGTGCTCGAGGCCATGGCCCGGGGGTGCCCCGTGGTGGCCAGCGACGTCGGTGGTCTGCCGCTGGTGGCCGGGGATGCCGCCATGCTCGTCGACCCGCTCGATGTGGCGGGGTGGACCTCGGCCTTGGCTGCCGTCATCGACGACACCTCGCGTCGTAGCGTCCTCGTCCGTCGTGGTCTCGAGCGGGTCCGTGCCTTCACGTGGCCAGACTCGGCCACTGCGCTCCTCACCGTCTACCGGGAGACCCGGTGAACCTCACCGTCCTGTGCCCCCACTTCGATCCGGATCTGGCGCCCACCGGTGTGGTGATGTCGAGGATCGCCCACGAACTCGTCGAGCGCGGTCATCGTCTGCATGTCGTCACCGCCCTTCCGTGGTACGTGCGTCACGACGTCGAGCCCGGGTGGGAGGGACGGCTGGTGCGCACCGAGCGGACCGACTGGGGTCGTATCTCTCGGGTGCATCCGTTCCCGACCGACAAGCGGAATCCCCGCCCGTGCACTGGCCTTCGGCGGCTTCACCACGCTGGCCACCCTCGTTGGGGCCAGCGCTCGTGAACGTCCCGATGCGGTGTTGGCCATGTCGCCCCCGCTCACGCTCGGATCCGCCGGACGGGTCGTGGCCGGCCTCCGTCGGGCGCCGCTGGTGTTCAACATCCAGGATGTCTTCCCCGACGTCGCCGTCGAACTCGGTCTGCTCACCGGTGCGCGCGTGATCGCCCTCGCCCGGCGGCTGGAACGCATGTCGTATCGCGCAGCCGACGCAGTGACCGTGCTGTCCGATGATCTGGCCGACAACGTGCGGGGCAAGATCGCTTCCGGACTCCCGACCGGTGCGGCCGAGCGACAACGAGCGAAGGTACGGGTCATCCCCAACTTCGTCGACACCGATCGCATCCGGCCCGGCGACCGCGACAACGACTACCGACGCGAGTTCGAACTCATCGGCTCGCGTGTGGTGATGTACGCAGGAAACGTCGGGTTCTCGCAATCACTCGATCTGGTGATCGAGGCCGCCCGTCGTCTGGTCGACTCGCATCCCGATGTCGTGTTCGTCATCAACGGTGGAGGATCGGCCCGTCCCGAACTCGAACGAGCCGCTGGCAACTCGCCCAACATCCGGTTCGTCGACATGCAGCCCATCGAACGACTGCCCGAGGTGCTCGCCGCCGCCGATGTGCACGTGGTGCCGCTGCGCACCGGGCTGGCGTGGTCGAGCGTGCCGTCCAAGCTCTACTCGATCCTCGCCGCCGGCCGTCCGCTGGTGGCCAGCGTCGACGAAGGCACCGAAGTGGCTCGGACCGTGGTGCGCGCCGGCGCTGGTGTGGCCGTGCCCCCCGACGATGCCGATGCCTTCGTCGCCGCCCTGCTCGGCGTGCTCGACGACCCGGCGGCGGCCGAACGGATGGGAGCGGCCGGGCGGCGCTTCGTGGAGGGTTGGGCCTCGCCGGCGGCGGTGGCCGAGGCCTACGAGGGGCTCTTCACGGAACTGGTCGATCGGTCCGGTCAGGATCCCCGATCCGGGTGAACCTGCGTGGTCCACTCGGGCCCCGACCGGGGGTTGACTACCATCGGAGCCCATGGGAAAGGCCTCGCAGGCGAAGAAGGCGGCCCGCGAGGCCCGCGAACGGGGCGAGACCGCTCCTCGGCGACGTCGCCGACCAGGGTTCGCGGCACTCATGGCCCTCGTGGTGGTGCTCGGCGCCGTCGTGATCTGGTGGGCCCGTCGACCGGAGCCCCAGTCCACCCCGGACCTGGTCGTGCCCCCGGTGGAGACCACCGACACCACCATCGCGACGGCTGATCCGGTGCCGTCGACCACGGTCGCTCCGTGAGGGCCGTCGTCCTCGTCGGCGGGTTCGGAACCCGCCTGCGTCCGCTCACCAACGACGTGCCCAAGCAGATGCTGCCCGTCGTCGGAGCCACCATGCTCGAGCGAGTGGTGTCCGGTCTCGGGGCACAGGGGGTGAGCGAGGTCGTCCTGTCACTCGGATTCCGGCCCGATGCCTTCCTCGACGCCTACCCGGAAGGGTCCTGCGCCGGCGTCCTGTTGCACTACGCGGTGGAGCCGGAACCGCTCGACACCGCCGGTGCTGTTCGGTTCGCGGCCCGATCGGCCGGCATCTACGAGACCTTCGTGGTGGTGAACGGTGACGTCCTGACCGATCTCGATCTCACCGTGCTGTGGGAGTCGCACGCGCAGACCGGGGCCGAGGCCACCATCGCTCTCACTCCGGTCGACGACCCCTCGCGCTACGGGGTGGTCCCCACCGATGATGACGGTCGGGTCCTCGAGTTCGTGGAGAAGCCTGCGCCCGGAACCGCTCCGACCAACTGGATCAACGCTGGCACCTATGTGCTGGAACCTTCGGTCGTGGATCGGATCGCCGATGGTCGCCGTGTCTCGATCGAGAGGGAGACCTTTCCCGCGCTCGTCGCCGACCGCTCATTGTTCGCCCTCCGCAGCGACGCCTACTGGCTCGACGCCGGCACGCCAGCCGCCTATCTCCAGGCCCAACTCGACCTCGTCGATGGCACGCGCGGTGCGGAGTCGGCCGTGGCGCACTCGGCGCAGGTGGATCCGTCGGCAACGGTTCAGCACTCCGTGCTCATGGACGACGTGGTCATCGGCAACGGCGCCGTGGTGCGCGATTCGGTGATCCTTCCCGGCGCCACGGTGGGCGCCGGCGCCCACATCGTCGGTTCGATCGTCGCCTCCGAAGCCCGGATCGGTCCCGACGCGCGCATCACCGATCTCAGTGTGATCGGTGCCGGTGTCGAACTCCCGGCTGGCGTGCAGTTGACCCGTGTCTCCGTGCCCGAGGTGGGATGACGATGCGAGCAGTCGTGACGGGTGGTGCGGGATTCATCGGCTCGACGTTGGTCGACCGACTCCTGGGCGAAGGCCACGAGGTGGCAGCCATCGACAATCTCGCCACCGGGTCGGTGGCCAACCTCGTGGGTGCCTCGGCCCACGCGGGCTTCGAGTTCGTCGAGCTCGATGTGCGTGACCCGTCGATCCCGACGGTCATCGCGCGCCTCCGACCGGATGTCGTGTTCCATCTCGCCGCGCAGGCCGATGTGCGCGTGTCGGTGGACCGGCCGTTGTTCGATGCCGAGGTCAACGTGCTCGGTGGACTCAACGTCATCGAGGGGGCGCGGCTGAGCGGTGCCCGCAAGGTGGTGGTGCCCTCCAGCGGCGGGACGATCTACGGCGATCCCGATCCCACCGATCTGCCGGTCGACGAATCCCACTCACAGCATCCGATCTCGCCCTACGGGGTGGCCAAGAAGGTGATCGACGACTACCTGTTCGCCTTCCGCTACCTGCACGGCATCGACTACGCGTCGCTGGCGCTGGCCAACGTCTACGGCCCCCGGCAGGACCCCCACGGTGAGGCCGGGGTGGTGGCGATCTTCGCCGGCCGTCTGCTCTCGGGTGAGCCGTGCACGGTGTTCGGCGACGGTGAGCAGACCCGTGATTTCGTCTACGTCGACGACGTGGTCGATGCCTTCGCCCGGGCGGCACACGCCGGAGAGGGTGTGCGATGCAACATCGGTACCGGCGTGGAGACGTCGGTCAACCTGCTCTACCGCACGATGGCCGATGCCGCCGGCGTCACCGACGGAGCGGTGCACGCGCCGGCCCGCCCAGGTGAACTGCAGCGGTCGGCACTGGATCCGTCCTTCGCCGGGCGTGCGCTCGGGTGGCGACCGACCACGTCGCTGACCGACGGCGCGCTGGCCACGCTCGACTGGTTCAGGACTCGCTGACCCGAGGTCCTCGACGTCCCCGACGTCCCCGACTTGGCAGTCGTCGCAGCACGGCGCGCCGGATCCGCAGTGGAAGGGCTCGGCGCAATCGAGCCAGATGTTCCTCGGCGGCACTCAACTGTGCCCTGACCTCCGCCAGTTCGGCCGAAGTGTCGTCGAGGCGGCGTCGGGTGTCCTGCAGTCGGGCTCGATAGTCCTCGAGGCGCGGTTCCCACTCGCCGGACAGCGAAAGACAGGCCCGGCCGTGTGTCACCTCGACGACGAGATCGCGGTCCCGCGGATCGAACGACGCCACCACCACTCCGTCTCCGCTGACCGACTCGGTGACGCTGTGCTCGCAGATGATGTGGGCACCGGCCTCCACCAGCAGGGCCAGCACGTGCTGATGGGTCATGGCGCTGCCGGTGAGGGACAGATCGTGCGTGCTCACCACCACGAAGCGGATCTTCCCGGACCGCAGCACGTCGAGCGAGTGCGCCAGCAACGGGTGCTCGCCACCCTGGATGTCGGCCAGTAGCACGTCTATGGCGGGTTCATCGAGCAACCCGAGCAGGGAGCGGAGATCGTGGGTGGGGAGGTCGATGGGTGGTGCGCCGTCATCGGGGTGGAACGGCATCGTTGCGCCCGACCCATCGCCGATGGCCGCGTGCAGGAACGTGCCGCTCCGACCGTTGAGCGTGAAGTTGTGCTCTCCCACCGCCATGTTCCGCGGATCGGGTTCGAGGCAGATCGCATGTCCATCGGGGAAGGAGTCGAGGAACCACAACGCGTAGTAGGCCCAGTAGGCGCCCAGCTCCACCATCACCGGCGCGCGGTGCGCAGGGGAAGTGGTCGCCAGTCGCCGCAGGATGGCGTCGTAGGCCACTTCCTCCTGGGGCTCGTGGACGCCGCGCAGACAGCGGATGATCTCCGACGACAGCACGCCGTAGTACCCGCCTTCGGTGACGAGTACGCCGTTGTGCATCACCTGCAGTCGCTCACCGTCGCGTTCGATCACGTCGCCGGCGCCCTCCACCCGAGGCAGGAGATCTGCATCGGTGCAGGCCACCGTGGCGGCAACACGAGCGGACAGCCAGTCGGGGATGATCGACCAGTCCGGTTGCCGATCGGGGGGACGGTGGGAAAGATCGACGATCGGCACGAGGGGTTGTGCCGGAAAGGGTGGCGGCGGCACATCGGGCGGCACGGGCTCGATGGCGGGACGTCCTCCGGGGAGGAGGTCGCTCAACGGAACAGGTCCTCGGTCGGGTGGCGGACGATCTCGTCGCGCACGCTGCCGTCTCGCAGCCACGAGTGGTCGACGCCGCGCACGACGGCCACCGGGACACCGGTGGACTTGCCCATGACCAGTTCGGCGGCGGCCGCCAGTTCGTCGACCAGCGCCACCTCGGTGACCTGCATCTCCCGTCCCAGGGCGTCAGGAGTGCCTCGCAGATCGAGGATGGGGGCGACACCGGCGCTGCCGATGGCCACGTCGGTGACACCGCGACGCCACGTGCGGCCGACAGTGTCCGACACGATCACGGCCACGTCGACGCCGATGCGATGACGCAACCCGTTGCGGAGGCGGCGAGCCGACCGGTCGGGATCGACGGGCAACAGCGCCGCCCAGCCCCGCTCCACGTTGGACAGGTCGATGCCGGCATTGGCGCACACGAAACCGTGAGT
>JBJTGD010000279.1:0-6039 GCA_046093735.1 Acidimicrobiia bacterium
GACTGGCACTTCGCCGAGGCCTCGGCCGGATTGGCCGATCTCGACATGGAGGAGTTGCTCGATCAGGGCTGGCCAGCGCGTCGACGGGTTGCTGCAACGTCCCTCCGCTCCAGTCGCCCGGCAGGCGGATCATCCCGTAGAAGCCGGCGGCGCGGGCGCAGCGGCCCGAGGCCGCCGCCTTGCAGGCGAGCATGCCGCCCATGCAGAACCCGGTGGCGACGACGCGATCACAGCCGGTGGCATCGGCCGCCGCCAGTGCGGTGGCCCGAAGGGTCGCGTCGTCGAGGTCGGCCATGGCCGCCAGTCGATCCAGCACCTCGAGCCGTTAGCGACCAGGGAACGGTTCGGGGGCACACACCACCCACCCGTGCTCGGCGGCCAATCGGGCACACATGTCGTCGAACAGTGGCCGCAGTCCCATGATGTCGGGGAACAGCACGACACCCAGCGTGTGCTCGTCGACCACGGCCGGTCGGGCCAGTTCCGCCGGACAACCATCGGCGAGTGTGATGCGCATCGTTCCCCCTGACCGACCGCTCAGGCCCAGCGGTCGAGGATGCTCTGTTCGGACAATCGGGCTAGGCCGTCGATGATGGCCCGAGCCCGTTGGTCACCGACGCCACCCACCGACTCGAGCTCGCGCTCGGTGGCCCTGAGGATGGCGTCGAGCGTGCCGAACCTCTCGACGACGCGCCCGATCACCGACGCGGGCAGACGGGGGATGCGCGACAGCATCCGGTAGCCCTTCGGCTGCACCGACGCATCGAGTTCGGGGCTGCCCTCGAGATGGAGCACGGCCGCCACCGCACCCAGATCGAGCAACTCCTCCATGTCGAGATCGGCCAATCCGGCCGAGGCCTCGGCGAAGTGCCAGTCGTTCTCCTCGTGGAGATAGTCGAGCACGACCAGTCGTCGCTCGGCAGCCACGCCGGCGATCGCCTCCTCCAACTGCAACTGGAACAGACGGCCATCACTGCCCAATTCGATGATGTCGGCGTCGATCTCGTCGGCGATGCGCAGCACCATCTCTGTGCGCTGCAGCATCACCACGACATCGCGCACGGTGACCAGTCCCTCGATCTCGAGGGCGGAGAGCGAGGTGGAGACCTCGGTGAGTCGGTCGCGGTAGCGCTCGAGGGTCTTCATCGCCTGGTTGGCGCGATCGAGCAGTCGTGGGACCGGTACCAACTGATGCTTCTCATCACCCAAGTAGACGGCGATGATCGACATGTCCTCGGACACACTGATGACGGGGACGCCCACGGAGCGAGCCACGCGCTCGGCGGTGCGATGGCGCGTGCCCGTTTCCGAGGTGGGCGCCGCACGATCGGGCACGAGGTGCACGTTGGCCCGGGCGATGCGAGCGGCGTCGGGGGCGAGGACGATGGCACCGTCCATCTTGGCCAGTTCGCTAAGTCGCTGCGGGCTGAACGCCGCGTCGAGCAGGAAGCCTCCCGAGCAGATGCTCAGCACCTCGGGGCCGTCCCCCATCACCACCAACGCACCCATGCCCGACTGCAGGACGCGGTCGATCCCCTCACGGAGCGGAGTCCCGGGTGCCACCGCGGCCAACGCCGCCAGCATGGCGTCGCTGCGTCGGCCTGCCATCGGCGGAGTGTACCGCTGCGTCCTCAGCCGATCGCCGGGCCGTCGTCGGGTGAGTCGGGGCCCCGGGATCGATCTCCGTCATCGTCACCGTCATCGTGACCGTCGCTGAACAGTTCGACGATGGACAGCACCGTCGCCTCCTCCTCGACGGCCGGTGAGCGCGACGGACGGCCCCCCTTCCGCCCTGATGCGGTGATGCCGATGGCGAGGAGTGCCTCGACCAACGTGCCGACGCGGATGGCTGTCATGCCGGCCGGTGGATCGGGGGCATGCGACGGAACGATGGCTCGCGTGAATCCGAGTCGAGCAGCCTCGGCCAGTCGTCGATCGGCATGAGCGACCTGCCGCACCTCACCGCCCAGACCGAGTTCGCCGCACACCACCATGTCGTCGGGCACCGCCACGTCCTCTCGGGCCGAGGCCAGGGCCAACGCAGTGCCGAGATCGACGGCCGGTTCGACCATGCGCACACCGCCGACGGCCAGGGCGTACACGTCGTGCTCGGCGAACCCGAGTCGGGCCCGTTCACCCAACACCGCCAGCAGCAACGACAGTCGACCGGCATCGAGACCCTGCGCGCTGCGCCGAGGAGACGGCAGATGCGAGGAGGTGACGAGGGCCTGCACCTCGACCAGCAACGGACGATCACCCTCCATCGTGGGCACGATGGTCGAGCCGGCCACCCCCCGACGACGGTCGGCGAGGAAGAGTCGACTCGGGTCAGGAACTCCCGCCAATCCGGCCGGTGTCATCTCGAACAGACCCAGTTGGTCGGTGGCCCCGAAGCGGTGCTTGACCGCCCGCAACAGTCGCAGCGCGTGATGACGATCGCCCTCGAAGGCGAGGACGGTGTCGACGATGTGCTCGAGCACCCGCGGCCCGGCCAGCCCGCCCTCCTTCGTGACGTGTCCGACGAGCACCACCGCCATCGAACGCGTCTTGGCCGCGCCGACCAGTCGCGCTGCGCTCTCGCGGACCTGGGCCACCGAACCGGCCGCCGAACCGATCTCGGGTGTGTGCACCGTCTGGATGGAGTCGACGACGAGCACGGTCGGGGACAGTTCATCGACCGAGGCGAGGATGTGGGGGACCGCCGTCTCGGTGGCCAGATACAGCGAGGGCTGCAACGCATCGAGTCGCTCGGCCCGCAGTCGCACCTGCTGTTTCGACTCCTCGGCCGAGACGTAGAGCACCCGCTCGCCGGACGCCGCCATCGCGGCAACCGCCTGCAAGAGCAGGGTGGACTTCCCGATGCCGGGCTCTCCCCCGACGAGCGTCACCGAGCCGGGCACCAGTCCCCCGCCGAGCACGCGGTCGAGCTCATCGATACCCGTAGGACGGGCCGTCCATTCGTTGGCGTCGACCTCGTCGATGGGCACGGGCACGTCACGAGCGCCGAGCACCAATGCCGGGTCGATCGAGGTCGGCGCGTCGATCTCCTCGACGAGGCTGTTCCATTCCTCGCAGCCGGGACAGCGACCCACCCACTTGGGCGAGGACGTGCCGCACTCGGTGCACCGGAACACTGCCCTGATCTTGGCCACGTTCGACACCCTAGGCAGAGGTCGTGACAGCACAAGGACCGGAGTCCTCTTTCGCTGGCAGGAACCAACGCAGCCATTGCTCGACGAAGGGGTCGAACCCGCAGGCACGACCCCCTACCGGGGCATCGAAGCGGATCGGACCTCCGAGTCATAAGGTCGCTCCGTGGCCGATGACAACCGCGCCAAGATCCTCGACGTGGCCGTCGCCATGATCGACGATGGCGGCGAAGCCGCACTGCGGGTGAACCACATCGTGGCCACCGTCGGGGTCACACCGCCGGTGCTCTACTACCACTTCGGCAGCCGCGACGGCCTGGTGATCGCCGCTCAGATCGAGCGGTACACACGGCGGGTCAACGAGGACATCGCCGCCATCGGTCGCGCCGTTTCCTCGTGCGCATCGGCCGACGATCTCCGTCGGGCATTGGTCATCTCCTGGAAGCGGTCGCTCGCCGAACGCTCCGAGAATCGGTGGCGCCGCGCCAACGTGGTCGGCAGCGCCTATGCCCGCCCCGAACTCACCGAGGCGGTGGCCACGGCCCAGGACGAGATCGTCGAGGCCCTCGTCGAGATCCTCGAACCGTGTCAGGAACGAGGGTGGCTCCGCCCCGGGATCGACCTCGCCTCCACGGTCGCCTGGCACCACAGCGTGCTCATCGGTCGCATCTACATCGAACACGGCCAACAGCAGGGCGACCCCGACGAGTGGAACCGTCTCACCATCGAAGCATTGGAGTGGGCCTTCTTCGGATCCTGAGCGCGGCGGTCACCAACGACGGGTCGTGCGCCGCATCAACCGTCGAGAACGCATCCGGCGCACGCGGATCCGCAGGGCGATCACCACTGCGGTCAACAGCGCCAGCACGAACAACACGATCCGGCCCAGCAGACCGAGCACCTTCCACTTCGAATCGGAGACCTTCAACTTCTGGACGCTCGGGTCGGCGAACGAGGCCGTCCACGTGCGGGAGGTGCCACCGGTGACGACGGTGAGGTCGAGATCGACCATCTCGGCCGCCGGACGACCCTCTTCGCGCTCGACCCGAGCCAACAGACCACCCGACGCATCGCCGCCCAGCGCGTCAGCCAGTGCCTTGTCGCCGAACACGGCCAGTCCGGCCGTGGTGTCGAGCAGCCCGGTGAACCGCACCGAGTCCGACAACGGTCCGGTGGTGCGGATCACCTCGAAGTCGCGGAAGGGTCCCTCGGGCGCGCTCAATTGCGCGAATAGGTCGTTCGCCTGTTCAGGGGTGGAGAAGTCGTGTCGGATCCGCACCCAGGTGAGATCACCCTCGGTCACTGCGGGCTCGACCACCCACCCGGCATCGACGAGGTCCTGGGCCCGCAGGGCGCGAGCCGGGTCGCCTACCCGCTTCAGGGCCGCGGCATCGAAGCCGATGGCCTGAGTGATGGTGCCCTTGCCGTCGAGACCGATGTCGATGGTGGTGGCGAGCTGCACCTGACACCCGGTGAGCACGACGACGAGCGGGGCGACGAGGCACAGCACACGTCGGATGGTCGGGCCCACGGGCCGACCGTACCAGCGCCCTCCGGCGCCGAACCCGGTCGGCCCGGCTGATGACTGCTCGATCGCGGACTACTCGGGCGCGCCGGCCTCGGCCAGTTCCATGGGCGGGGGCTCGAAGCCCTCGACGGCCCGGAAGACGATGACGCGGTCTCCGGTCTCGGGATCGGGCTCGGCGTCGACGACGATCGTGTGGCCGGCGCGGAACTCCTTCCACAGCAGACGCTCCGACAGCGGATCCTCGACCAGACGCTGGATGGCCCGACGCACCGGACGGGCACCGAGCGTCGGGTCGTAGCCCTTGTCGGCCAGCAGCAGCTTGGCCGCTTCGGTCACCTCGAGGCCCATGCCCTGACCCTGCAACTGGGTCGTGACCCGCTTGATCATCAGATCGACGATCGTCGTGACCTCGGCCTTGGACAACTCGTGGAACACGATGGTGTCGTCGATGCGGTTGAGGAACTCGGGTCGGAAGTGCTGCTTGAGCGCCTCGTTGACCTTCTCCTTCATCTTCTCGTACGACACGGCCTCGTCGGCCTTGCCGAACCCGATGGCGGCCTTGCGCAGATCCGCGGTGCCGAGGTTGGAGGTCATGATGAGCACCGTGTTGCGGAAATCCACCGAACGACCCTGCGAGTCGGTGAGACGACCCTCCTCCAGGATCTGCAGCAGCGTGTTGAACACGTCCGGGTGCGCCTTCTCGATCTCGTCGAACAACACCACGGAGAAAGGCTTGCGGCGCACGGCCTCGGTGAGCTGACCGCCCTCCTCGTACCCGACGTAGCCGGGAGGCGAACCGACGAGCCGCGACACGGTGTGCTTCTCCATGTACTCGGACATGTCGAGGGCGATGAGCGAGTTCTCGTCACCGAAGAGGAACTCGGCGAGGGTCTTGGCCAGTTCGGTCTTCCCCACGCCCGACGGGCCGAGGAAGATGAACGAACCGGAGGGACGCTTCGGGTCCTTGAGCCCGGCCCGGGTGCGACGAATGGCCTGACTGACGGCGCGGATGGCGCTCTCCTGCCCGATGACGCGCTTGTGGAGTTCGTCCTCCATGCGCAGGAGCTTGGCCGTCTCCTCCTCGGTGAGCTTGTAGACGGGGATGCCCGTCCACAGCGACAGCACGTCGGCGATGGCCTCCTCGTCGACCTCGTCGAACAGGTCGATGCCGGAGTCCTTCATCTCCTGCTCCTTGGCCTCCTTCTGGGCCAGGAGCTCCTTCTCGCGATCGCGCAGACGGCCGGCCTCCTCGAACTGCTGAGCCTCGACCGCGTCCTTCTTCTCCTGCACGACCTTGGCGATCTCGTTCTCGAGTTCCTTGAAGTCGGGTGGCGTCTCCATGCGCTTGATGCGCAGACGCGA
>JBJTGD010000280.1:0-11274 GCA_046093735.1 Acidimicrobiia bacterium
TACCTCCACACCGCCCCCCAGCCCACGGGGCCACTGTCCGTCGTGCGCCGCGCCGTCGTCTTCCCCCCCGTGGTGCTGCGCCCCGCGGGCGCCCCGCCGGTCGAGCGCGACGACGCCGCCCGCACCATGTTCCCCGACGACGACTACGACCTGACCCCGGCGTCGTTCGCCGAACTCGATCCAGCCCTGACCGAGGCCGGCATCGTCTGGGGAGCGGCCAAGGCCCATGTACACCTGGCCCGACGCCGAGCGATGGGCGGGGCCGCCGTTCACGCTCCGGAAACATCCGGCGAACATCGCTGAAACACGTCGCCACGATCCTCTTGTCGTTCTGACCCGACTCACGACGGAGGTTCCACGTGCTCGACGTTGCCGACATCGATGTGGGCAATACCGCATGGATGCTGATCGCCACAGCACTCGTGCTCTTCATGACACCCGGTCTGGCGTTCTTCTACGGCGGCATGGTCCGTTCGAAGAACGTCCTCGGGATGCAGATGCAGAACTTCTTCGCCATGGGACTCATGGCCATCATCTGGGTGCTCGTCGCCTTCTCCTTGGCGTTCGGCAACTTCGGTGACGGAGGTTTCCTCGGGAACTTCGACTTCGCCTTCATGCGCGACATCGGAGCCACTACCGGTGATCCCGCCTTCGCCCTCACCATTCCCTTCGTGCTGTTCTGTGCCTATCAGATGACGTTCGCGGTGATCACCCCGGCCCTCATCACCGGCGCCACGGCCGACCGCATGAAGTTCAAGGCCTACGCGGTGTTCATCGCCCTGTGGTTGATCCTCGTCTATGCGCCGGTGGCCCACGGGGTGTTCGGCGGCGGCTGGCTGACCAAGTTGGGTGCGCTCGACTTCGCCGGCGGCGCTGTCGTTCACATCAACGCCGGTGCTGCGGCTCTCGCCGTGATCATCGTGCTCGGTCGACGTCGTGGCTGGCCCAAGGAGGGCATGCACCCGCACAACCTCCCGTTCACCCTGCTCGGCACCGGCATCCTGTGGTTCGGCTGGTTCGGCTTCAATGCCGGTTCAGCGCTGGCCGCCAATGGCATCGCTGCTACTGCGCTGATGAACACCTTCCTCGCCGCCTCCGCCGGCATGCTCGGCTGGATGCTGTTCGAGCGGATCAAGGACGGCAAGCCCACCACGCTCGGTGCGGCATCGGGTGCCGTCGCCGGCCTCGTCGCCATCACCCCATGTGCCGGTTTCGTGGGCGGCATGTCGCCCATCGTCATCGGCTTCCTCGCCGGTGTGCTGTGCGTTGCTGCGGTGCAACTCAAGTACAAGCTGGGCTACGACGACAGCCTCGATGTCGTGGGCGTGCATCTCGTCGGCGGTCTTGTCGGTGCGTTGCTGCTCGGCTTCTTCGCCGATGCGTCCATCAACGAGTTGGTCGCCCACGAGGGCATCTTCCTCGGTGGGGGTGCCACGCTGCTGTGGTACCAGTTCGTGGCCAGCATCGCCACGCTGGCCTTCTCGTTCGTGGTGTCGTTCATCCTGGCCACGATCATCGACAAGGTGATCGGCCTGCGGGTGAGCGAGGAGGAGGAGATCGAGGGTCTCGACCTCTCCCAGCACGCCGAGTCGGCATACTCGTTCGGTTCGTTCGGTTCGATGGACCGGGTCTGAGACCGGTCGAGGAAGGATGACGACATGAAACTCGTGACCGCCATCATCAAGCCCCACAAGCTCGACGACGTGAAGGACGCCCTCAAGGAAGCGGGCATCACCGGCATGACCGTCGAGGAGGTCAAGGGCTTCGGCCGCCAGGGCGGCAAGACCGAGGTGTACCGAGGTGCCGAGTACATCGTCGATCTGTTGCCCAAGGTGCGGGTCGAGGCCGTCGTTCCCGATGGTCGGGCCGACGAGGTTGCGGAGGTCATCGTGGCCGCCGCCCGCACCGGCAAGATCGGCGACGGCAAGGTGTGGATCACTTCGGTCGACCGCATCATCCGCATCCGCACCGGTGAGCTCGGCGACGACGCCGTCTGAGTCCCCCCGGGGTCGATGCTCACGTGACTCCCCAGTTCGACAGGCGCCCGCTCCTGGAGGATTCGTCCTTCAGGGGCGCGGCGTTCTGTCGCGAGCTGTCGGCCCGGGTCGACGACTGGTTGGCCAGGCTATGGGCTGCCGCCGGAGGTCTGTCGGAGGGAGCGGCGTTGGTGGCCGTGGGTGGCTACGGGCGAGCCGAGCTGTCACCCGGGAGTGATCTCGATGTGTGGCTGGTGCACGCACCCAGGGTCGAGGTGGCCGAACTCGCCGATCGGGTCTGGTACCCGATCTGGGACGCCGACGTGAAGTTGGGGCATGCGGTGCGCACAGTGAAGGAGTCGCTGTCGCTGGCGGCCGATGATCTCGACACCGCCACTGCCGTCCTGTCGGTGCGACATCTCGCCGGCGACCGATCACTCTCCGACGAGCTGGCCACCAAGGGTCGACAGTTGTGGCACAAGCGCTCACGGCGTTGGCTGACCGAGTTGGATCGGGCCGGAACCGAACGGCACGAGCGGGCCGGTGAAGTGGCTTTCCTGCTCGAGCCCGATCTGAAGAACGGTCGCGGAGGTCTGCGCGATGTGCACGCCATCGGGTGGGCCGGATTGGCCGGAATGGGTCTTCATCCCGGCGACGACGAGGCCATCGCTGAGGCTTATGAGGTCGTGCTCTCGGCGCGAGTCGAACTGCATCGTCGTACCGGCCGTACCTCCGATGTGCTCACCCTCGAGGAACAGGACGCGGTGGCGGCCGCGCTCGGCTACCCCGACGCCGACGATCTCATGCGGTCGTTGTCGCAGGCCGCTCGCACCATCGCCTGGGTGTCCGATGACCTGTGGTGGCGAGTTCGCTCGCAACTCGAGGGGCCGGCCCGGCGCCGCGGTCGCGCGCCGGCCCACGATGCTCCTGGTGTCTCACTGATCGAGGGCGTCGTGTCATTGGCTCCCGGCGCCGATCCCACCAACGATCCCTGTCTCGTGCTCCGCGCTGCAGTGGTGGCGGCGCGCGCCGATGCCCGCCTGTCGCGTGAGCTCCTCACCCGACTGGCCGGGGCGGCACCACTGCCCCAACCGTGGAACGAGGAGGCGCGCCGCCTGTTCGTCGATCTCCTTCTCGCTGGTCGGCCCGCGATCGCCGTCATCGAGACGCTCGACCAGTTCGGATTGTGGGAGCCGATCGTGCCGGAGTGGTCGGAGGTTCGTTGTCGTCCGCAACGCAACGCCTACCACCGGTTCACCGTCGACCATCACCTGCTGGTGGCCGCCGCCAACGCCGCGAACGTCTCCGATCGGGTCGAGCGTCCCGACCTGCTCGTCGTGGGCACGCTGTTGCACGACATCGGCAAGGGGCGACCCGGCGATCACACCGAGGTGGGTATCGAACTCGTCGGTGAGATGGCGCCCCGCATGGGCTTCGACGGGCACGACACCGAGGTCCTGCAGACGATGGTGGCCGAACATCTCCTCCTCCCCGACATCGCCACCCGACGGGACCTCTCCGATGACGGCACGATCCGCTACGTCGCCGATCGGGTCGGTTCGCTCGAGGTCCTCCATCTCCTCGACGGTCTGACCACCGCCGATTCGATGGCGACCGGCCCGGCGGCCTGGGGTTCATGGAAGGAGGAGCTCGTCGGCGTGCTCGTGGACCGCGTCACTCACGTGCTCGGCGGCGGTGAGGTGGCCGATGCCATCGATGACGGGTTTCCCACGGCGCATCAACGCGATCTGCTGGCCCAGCGTCGGCGTCTCATCGAGACCTCCGACGACACGCTCGTCGTGGTCAGTCCCGATCGCCCGGGCCTGTTCTCCCGTGTGGCCGGAGTGTTGTCGCTGTCGGGTCTCACCGTGTTGGAGGCCGCCGCCCACTCCACCGACGAGGGCATGGCGCTCGAACAGTTCCGGGTGCGAGGCAGTTTCGGCGACACGGTGGCGTGGGAGAAGGTCGTGCGTGATCTGGAGCGGGCCCTCGATGGTCGACTGGCGCTCGAGGCCCGTCTCGCCGAGCGATCACGGGCCTATCGCCGATCCCGCCGTTTGCCGGGTCTGGTCACCCATCCCGAGGTGTTGATCGACAACGCGCTCTCCGACGACGCCACCGTGATCGAGGTACGGGCGCCGGACGGGGTCGGTGTGCTGTGGCGGATCACCCGGGCGCTCCACGACCTCGACCTCGACATCCGGTCAGCCAAGATCCAGACGATCGACACCGATGCCGTCGATTCGTTCTACGTCCGTGACACCCACGGTCGGAAGGTGACCGATCACGAGCACCTCGCCGAGGTGGAGCGGGCCCTGCTGCACTCGTTGACCCGCTCGGGCGAGGGTTGATCGTCGGCCGGTAGCGTCGGGGAATGGCCGACTTGGTGACACCGCAGGACCTGATCCGATGGAGTGAAGCCCTCGCCGGCGTGGCCCGCACCGGTCTCGGGTTCACCGAGAGCCTCTACGAGCGGGAGCGCTTCGAGGAGATCCTGGCCATCGCAGCCGAGATCCGGGTGGCCGCCGGTAGTGCGTTCGATCCCGACGATCTCGTGCACGAGTGGCTCAAAGGCGTAGGCAAAGGCGTTCCCGGGTACCAGACCCCCAAGGTGGCGGTGGGCGCCATCGTGCAGAACGAACGCGACGAGATCCTCCTCGTGCAGCGGGCCGACTCCGGGGTGTGGCTCTATCCCACGGGCTGGGCCGACATCGGCTACTCACCGTCCGAGGTGGCGGTCAAGGAGGTGAAGGAGGAGACCGGCATCGACTGCCAGGTCGTCCAACTCCTCGCCGTCTACGACGGACTGCAGCGACGATTCACCAGCGTGCCGCTCTACTCGCTGGTGTTCCACTGCCGGGCCACCGGCGGAAGCCTCCAGGCGCACCCTCTCGAGACAGCCGATGTCGGGTTCTTCCCGCTCGACGATCTGCCCACGATGGCTGTTGGCGCCGATCTGTGGGGGCCACTGGCCACCCATGCCTTCAGCGGTGCTGCGGTCGATGTGCACTTCGATCATCCGCGCACCCCGGTGTGGCAGGGCGATCACCTGGTGGTCGATCTGACCGACGACACCGGCGACTCGTGAGCGGCGAGCGCGCGACTCAGTCCTGATCGCGCAGGAACCGCTCCACCTCGTCGACCAGGCTCTCGCCGTCGTTGAAGGCGTCGGGCTCCTCGTCGTAACGCTGTTCCAGATGGGCCACGTAGTCGGTGGTCTCCTCGTCCTCCGACACCAGTTGCGACACCTGGTGCTCGTAGGCATCGGTGGCGAACTTCAACTCGTCGGTGTCGATGGTGACATCCAACATCCGTGTCGTGCGCTGGACGAGGGCGAGCGCTGCCTTCGGTGACGGGGCGGAGGGCACGTAGGTCGGCACGGCGGCCCACAGTGCGGCCGAGCGGATACCGGCCTCGCTGCAGGCATTGTGCAGCACTCCGGTGATGCCGGTCGGTCCTTCGTAGCGCGACGGACGCACGTCGAGCTCACCCACGCTGAGTTCGTCATAGGCGGTGCCGAAGACGTTCACCGGCCGGGAATGGGGCACTTCGGCCAGCAGCGCGCCGATGGTGACGACGAGTCGGGCATCGGTGGCGAGCGCCACGCCGATCACGTGTTCACAGAACGTGCGCCACCGCAACTGCGGCTCGATGCCGGTGAGCACGATCACCGACGTGTCACCGGGGGGCGCGACCGCGGCCGAGAACTCGTTCGAGGGCCAATCGATCCGACGATTCCCGGAGAGGTCGAGGCGAACCTCGGGACGCGTCACCGTGAAGTCGTAGAACACCTCGGGATCGATGTCGGCGAACGGTCGTGCCTTCCACTGCTCCGCCATGAAGGCGGTGGCAGTGGTGGCGGCGTCACCGGCGTCGTTCCAGCCCGCGAAGGCGGCCAGCACCACGGGCCGTGAGACCTCGGGTTGCGATCGCCAACGAAGGTGGGGGAGTTCACCCCCGGACATCGACGCCATCTCCCGAGGGTACCGGCGTGACCTCCGCAGCCGAACGGCGCTCCGACAGCCACTGCCAGAGGCGATCGAGGGCGATCCCGGCCAGAACGACGGTCGCCACCTCCGCAGTGGTGCGGAACCGGGTGGAGCCGTAGGAGGTCGCTGCAGTGAAGGTGACGATGGCGTACATCGACAGCAGTGGCCACAGCAGTTGGCGGCGCCGATGCAGGACCCAGGCACCCACGGCGGCCAGCGGCATCAGCACGTAGTACTGCGCCAGGGCGAGGCGGCTCGTCCACAGTGGTCGGTCGTCGTACTGGTCGAACTCGATCTGCTGGAAGGGTCGGAACACGTTCCACACCCGCCCGACGCGGGCGGCGACGACCTTCGGGACTTCGCCGAGGTGCTCCTTGATGTAGTCGACGCCGCGTTGCCGCAGGATGACCTCATCGAGTGACTGGTCGGGTTCGTCGGGTGCCGGTTCGAGACAAGGGAAGCTCCACCACCCGAGGGCGGGACCGCTGTAGGTGTCATCGCAGTTGGCATAGGTGAGGGTGATGCCAAGACCGGTCGACAATGTCACCGGCTTCTCGAACGTCACCAGATTGCGGACCACCCATGGTGAGGTGACGGCCACGGAGATGACGCCGACAGAGATGGTGCGGACGAGCCAAGGCCTCCACAGTCGACCGAAGTCGGCCCGCACGTCGCGCACCCGTGAACCGAGCGCCCACCACACGACGAAGGGCAGCACGATGGGCACATACAGCGCCAGTTCGGCGCGGGTCAGGACGGTCACACCGGTGATGACGCCGAGCCACACGAGATTCCATCGCGTGGGGTCCGAGAGGTAGCGGTAGGTGAGCAGGAGTAGCGCGGCGATGGCGGTGATGGAGATGGTCTCGGACATCACCAACGCGTCGTTCACCCAGATGTACGAATACACGGCGGCAAGGAAGGCGGCGATGAGTCCGGCGCGATCGTTCACCAGTCGTCGGCCGAGGAGTCCGACGAGCGCGATGGAGATCACGCCGAGCAGGACGCTGGCCAACTGGTGGGCCAGCACGCTATCTGCCCCGATCACCGACCAGCCCGCGAGGTAGACGATGTAGAGGGGTGGGTGGTCGGCCGACTGGAACCGGACCCCGTCGTCGTAGATCCAGCGGATCGGCGAGATGAACCCCTCACCCTCGGCCAGGAGATTGGCGCCGTCGTGATAGACGAGGGCGTCGCCGCAGATGTTGTCGGGAGCCTTGCCCGCGAACATGGGGGTCCGGTTGGTGGCACCCTGCAGGATCGACTGCTCGATCTGAGATGCCGAGCAGATCGACGGGTCCTGCTTCTCGAAGAACACGAACCCGAGCCGGATCGCCGCACCCACCAAGCAGATGACGGCCAGCGCGAGCAGGAATCGGCGGCTGGGTCGGGAGGGGTTCGGCACCGGGGCGATGGTAGTGGTCGGTCGCCGCTCGTTCGGGGCGTGCGGGCCCTTGTCCCCCATGGCGTCGCGGGTCGTCGACTGGGGTCCGACGGGGGGGCGGCGACTACCATCGGCGCGTGCGAATCCTCGTGACCGGCGGTGCCGGGTTCATCGGCTCGAACCTGGTCGACCTGTTGCTGGCCGAGGGTCACGAGGTCCGGATCATCGACGATTTCTCCACCGGCCGCCGAGCCAATGTGGCCCATCTCGCCGGTCGGGTCGAGCTGGTCGAAGGTTCGATCCTCGACCCCGATCTCATGACCGATGTCGTGGACGGGACCGATCTGGTGTTCCACCTGGCCGCCGCTGTCGGTGTCCGGAACATCATCGAGCAGCCCCTCCGCTCCATCCACACCAACGTGCAGGGCACCGAGAACGTGATCACGGCGTGTCTCGCCGCCGACGCCCGGGTGGTGCTCGCTTCCACCAGCGAGGTCTACGGCAAGTCACCCAAGTTGCCGATGAACGAGGACGACGATCGCGTCACCGGACCGACCCACGTCGCCCGGTGGTCCTACAGCACCGCCAAGGCCCTCGACGAGCATCTGGCCTTCGCCTACGCCGCCGAGCGCAGTCTGCGCATGTCGATCGTGCGCTACTTCAACACCTATGGGCCCCGCCTCCACGAGAACGGCTACGGCTCGGTCGTCGCCTCGATGATCGGACAGGCGCTCGTCGGGGCTCCGATCACCGTGCACGGCGACGGCTCGCAGACCCGATGTTTCGGTTTCGTCGCCGACACCGCGCGCGGCACGATGCTCGCTGGGACGCTCGACACCGCGCTCGACGAGGCGGTCAACCTGGGGAATCCAGTGGAGATCTCGATCGGCGATCTGGCCGAGCGGATCCGGGTGATGTGCGACTCCACCAGTGAGATCGTCTTCCGCTCGTACGACGAGGTCTACGGCAAGGGATTCGAGGACACCAAGCGGCGCGTACCCGACGTCACCAAGGCCGACCGATTGCTCGGTTGGACGCCGCTCGTGGCCCTCGATGATGGACTGGCCCGCACCATCGAGTGGTGGCGCGCCAACAACCTGTGAGGAATCGAGAACGATGACCACCGTCGCAGAGTTCGAGAAGCGCGTCGCCGACCGGTCCGTCGCCGTCGGTGTCGTCGGGCTGGGGTATGTGGGGCTTCCACTGGCCGTCGGCTATGCCGAAGCGGGATTTCGCGCCGTCGGTCTCGACCTGAGTGAGCGCACGGTGTCGGGTCTGCGCGATGGCCGCAGTCACATCGAGGACATCGAGTCGGCCCGCATCGCCGATGTCGTCGGCTCGGGTCGTTTCCTCCCAACCACCGATGTCGCCGACCTCGGCACCTGCGACGTCGTCTTCGTCTGTGTGCCGACGCCGTACGACGATCAGAAGACGCCGGATCTCTCGTTCATCCGGGCGGCATCGGAGACCGTGGCCTCGGTGCTGCGGCCCGGGATGCTTGTGATCTTGCAGTCCACCACGTCGCCGGGGACGACCACTCAGATCATGCAGCCGATCCTCGAGCAGCGAGGTCTCCGGGCCGGCGCTGATTTCATGCTGGCGTTCTCGCCCGAGCGAGTCGACCCGGGCAACACCCGATTCACCGTGCGCAACACCCCGAAGGTGGTCGGTGGTGTCGACGAGGTGAGTACCCAGTGTGCACGGGCACTGCTCGAGGCGGTGATGGACGAGCCCGGACTGGTCACCTGCGTGTCCTCACCCGACGCGGCCGAGATGACGAAGCTGCTCGAGAACACCTATCGCGCCGTCAACATCGCCTTGGTGAACGAGTTGGCCGTGCTCTCGGAGAAGATGGACATCGATCTGTGGGAGGTCATCGCCGCCGCGTCGACCAAGCCCTTCGGGTTCCAGGCGTTCTGGCCCGGCATCGGCCCGGGCGGCCACTGCATCCCGGTCGACCCCTACTACCTGTCGTGGAAGGCGCGGGCCTACGACTTCCAGACCAAGTTCATCGAACTCGCCGCCGATACGAACCTCGGCATGGCCGACTACGTCTGCACGCGTGTCGCCCGCTTCCTCAACGAATCGGGGAAGGCGATGCGAGGGGCGAAGGTCCTGGCCCTCGGTGTTGCCTTCAAGGAAGGTGTGTCCGACACCCGCAATTCGCGGGCCGTGCGCGTCATCGAACTGCTCGAGGCCGATGGCGCCGAGGTCGAGTACACCGATCCGATGGTGCCCACCATCACCATCGGCGGCAGGGAGCGGGCCTCACTCGATCTGGCGATGATCGACCCGACTTCGTTCGACGTCGTCGTCGTATTGGTGAAGCACTCGGCGTGGCCGTTGGCCGAATGGATCGCCCGTGGCACCCGCGTGTTCGACGCGGTCAACGCCAGTGGTTTGGCGACCAACGGTTCACTCGAACGACTCTGAGTCGATGAACGTGGTCCGGCGACGCGCCGCTCAGACGGCCGGGCGCCACTTGCGCCAGCGCAGGATCGCCTGCACGGCGTGGATGCCGTCGCCGAATCCGATCTTCTTGCCCTCGGCCACCGTGCGGGGCTTGTAGGGATCAGGGATCTCGATGATCCTCGCCCCGAGCCTCGACAACTTGGCCGTCAACTCGACCTCCACGTCGAAGCGGGTCGCCTCCAGCGCGAACTGGTCCATGTACTCGCGGCTGATGGCCTTGTGGGCCGTCTCCATGTCGGTGAGCTTCGTGTGGAAGCACACATTGGAGAGCTTCGTCAGGAACCAGTTGGCCAGTCGACGTTCGAAGCCGAGGCCGGGGACCGGCTCCAGGAACCGGGAGCCGTAGACCACGTCGGCCCGCCCGTCGATGATCGGGGCGATGAGATCGGGGATGCGGGCGGGGGACAGTTCGACGTCGGCGTCCTGGATGACGACGATCGAGCCGGTGGCCGCGGCGAAGCCGGCAGCCAGCGCCGTGCCCTTCCCGCCATTGGGCTTGGAGATGAGGCGGAGGCGGTCGGTGGTGCGGGCCTCGACGATGGCGGCCGTGCGGTCGGTGGAGCCGTCGTCGACCACGATGACCTCCTTGTCGAGGTCGAGTTCGCCCACGGCATCGAGAACGGCACCGATGGTGTCCTCCTCGTTGTAGGCGGCGATCACGATGGAGATCGCAGGGTTCACGGACGACCCCCGGGGTTCGACGACCCAGCGAGGTTACCGGTCGGGCCTACCCCGTCCGGGTGACCGGCCCGGCCCGGTGCGGGCGCTGTCTACGCTGGCTCGATGTCCACAGTCGAGGTGATCGAAGCGACCGAGGTGACGCCGGCGCTGGTGGAGGCGTTCGAGCGGCTGATCCCGCAATTGTCACGTTCGAACCCGGCCCCGACGGCCGCTGAGCTGGGGCTGATCGTGTCGTCGCCGGCCAGCATCCTGCTCGTGGCCATCGATCGGGAGGCCGAGGATCGGATCATCGGTTCACTCACCCTCGCCTGGTTCCGCATCCCGACCGGTGTGCGGGCATGGATCGAGGACGTGGTGGTCGACGAGTCGGCACGCGGTGCCGGAGTGGGCGAAGCGCTGAACCGAGCGGCACTCGATCAGGCCCGAGAACTCGGCGCGGTCACGGTCGATCTCACGTCCCGACCGTCGCGTGAAGCGGCCAATCGGCTCTACCAGCGCATCGGCTTCGTCGCCCGCGACACGAACGTGTATCGCTTCAGCCTCGAAGGCTGATCGGTGAGCGGGCGTGGGTCCGAACCCGACGGTAGAATTGGTGGCTGACCTCGGTCGAGCGAGTCGTGACGAAGAAGGTCGTCGGCGATCCCGATGAGCCTTGGCGTTATTGGATGACGCGACCCATCGAAGAGCGCATCGATACAGTCGAGGAATTGCGTCGGGAGTTTCACGGGTGGGTACGTGGATCTGAACCAGGACTTCCAAGAGTTCTTGGGAT
>JBJTGD010000281.1:0-7779 GCA_046093735.1 Acidimicrobiia bacterium
GTGCCTACTGCGCTGACCGTGGTCCACACCATGGGACTCCACGCCGACGTGATCAGCCGAAGCTCGCTGCACCAGCGTGAGCAGTCCGCTCGCATCTGTTCGAGCCTCGGACGTATCGGCGAGATGGCGCTCGGGAACATCGACACTGCCCTTCCGACCCATGCACTCCGTGTCATCACTACCGCCGATTCGAACGACCTGTTGCTCGCCGACGGGGCGCAGACCCGACGACTCGACGGTTCCACTCGATCCTATGCGTTGGGTAACGCACGGAAAGGAGAGTGTTCGTCGGCCACCTCATGATTCAATCGTCGCGTAGGGGCGCGACGGGAGATCGAAGAAATGGTGGATCTGCCCGATGTCGTTAGTTCTGATGCTCCAGTGCGCCTATTCTGAGCGAGATGGGAGAACTCGGGGCGTACGGGACCGACCTCGACACGCCTCGAACGATGTACGAGCTCTGGCGCAGCGGCGACAAGAGGAGCGACCTCGAGCGACGCTTCCTCGGGAAGCCGGAGAGTCACGGCAAACTTTTCATCGGTCTTGTTCGAGAACAGCTGGGCATCGAGACGGAGACGAAATCACCGCTGAAGGCAGAGCGCGATGTGTTGGTGGCCGAGGTTGCTCAGTTGAAGGCACTACTGAGAGAGTACGGCATCGATCCGACTACAGGTAGGTCGGCGTGAAGCGCAGTGCACTAACCCGTCGATCGGTGGCGAGGTCACACTCAATGCCGAGTGGAGCGTTCTCTCAGCGATGACCTCCACACTTGGATGGCTGGACGCCTCGCCGGGAGAGCAGAGACGAGTCCAAGAGATCGTTCGGATGTTCTCGCAGAGCGAGACCACCGACGAGCTCGGCGGGCGACAGGTGTTCGTCGTACTGTCGGACGTGCTCTTCCCGGGTACCTCGGTGCTGCAGAGCCGCGCCCGTTACTTGTTGTTCGTCCCGTGGCTGTGCCGCCGAGCTTCCACCAAGGGGAAGCCTGCCGGCGCGCTCGACAGGATGGAACGCGAACTCATCAAGGCATTCCTCGACGACGACACGGTCGACGAAACGGACCGACTCTCCGGGCTGATCGGTCGCGCCGCTGGTCCACAGGTGAAGCAGCTCCCTTCCACCGCGTACTGGTCCGGTCTCACAGCGTGGGGAATCCTGCAGCGTTCGGGCACCAAGAGCGATGTTCTTCGGTGGACCGCTGACGACCGTTCCAACACCAGTGATGCTGACGAACTGGCCGAGCGTCGCAATGTCACATGGCACCCGGGCATCGGCTCAGCTCCACCTGACTTCCCCGATGTGAACATCGACGGTGGCTTTGCGCTGTCGCGCTCCGAGGCGGTGTGGCTGCGTGAACGCTGGCTGGACACGGCGCCCGGCTCGATGCTGGCCCACTTGGCGTCGGCCACCCAACCGCTCGCAGGAACGGCAGCGCCGTGGCTCGAACCACTCTGCCTCGGCGCCTCGCCGGAGATGGTCTCGGCACTCGAGGATGCCGAAAGGTTCTCACTGGCGATCGAGGGCGCACAGTGGATGTACCACCTGCTGGTGTCCGAGGCGTATGTCGCCAAGGGCTACACCCAGGCGCCCGCCGACATCGATGCGGCGCGTGACGGACTCTCCGCGTGGGCCACCAAGGCATCGCAGCGGCAGCGCCTGTTCGACGTATGGTCGTCGGCAGGCTTCTGGGCCTTTGTCAGGGGACGTAATCCGCGCATCAACGAACTCACCCGCTCGTTTTTCGACGTGTGGTTCCTCGCTCTCGCTGAAGGTCCAACTGCTGCAATCGCAGACCATCCAACCCTCCGGAAGCTCGTCACCGAGCGCGAGGTCATGCTCAAGAAGCCACCACAGAGCCGATTGCGCAACTCGAAAATGCTTGCGGCTTGGAAGGCCACGAGGCCTGCGCCGACCGTCTACCGCTGGCCGCAGGTGCAGCAACTGGTGAACGATGTTCATGCGGGCCTTGGGATCGGAGGCGATGATGTTCGCGCCTGATGAGCGGGCCGTGCTCCGTGAAGCGTTGCGACCTGAGGTAGGCGAGACCCTCGTGCACGCCGTCGGCACGACGTTCAGTGTCGATTTGTCAGCGGTGCTCGCAGTCCCACTGGCATTCGCAGCACACGGACTCACCGAGGCGTCCGACCCGATCGCCGTCTTAGAGGCCTTGCGCGCTGCTGCTGATCGTGTCGACGTCTTCTGCCAATGCGGCAACATTCGAGCGCCGCGTACACCAAACGATCTTGCGGCGTTTCTAGAACCGATGCTCCACGAAGTGCGCGCCCCACAGCACGAACAGGGGTTCCTGTTCCACCCGAAGGTATGGGTCGCCCGCTACGACGCCGATGGCGACGACCGGTTCCGCCTGATCTGCTTGACGCGAAACCTGACCGACTCGGCTGCCTGGGACGCGGTCGTGCGCCTCGATGGAAGACCCGACGGCAAGCGGACCGACGCGAACAACCGCCCGATCATGGACTTGCTGCGCGCGCTGCCGGCAATGTCAGTGCGCCAGATGGAACCTAGTCGCCAAACGAGAATCAAGGAACTCGCGGATGCAATAGGCCCGGTTGTGTGGGAGACACCGCTCGATCTGGGCAGCGTGTCACTGACGTTCCACGCACTCGGGCTGCGGCGCACGCGTCACCGGCCCGAACTCGTCGGCAACTTGATCGGGCGTCGTCACCTCGTGGTCTCGCCGTTCCTCGACGACGAGGGGATCGGTGAGATCACCAACGGAAGCGCGGAGGTAATCGTCGTTTCACGGGTCGACGACCTCGATCGCCTGCGACCGGAAACCGTGAACGGACTAGATTGCCGTGTCGTGAGGTCGGATGCCGGGCTCGCGCCCGCTGATGCCGACACAGTCTCTGATGAGTCCGAACGCGGCGTACTTGGGGGACTTCACGCAAAGATGTACGTGGTGGAGGCTGCCAAGCAAGCGGCCCTTTTCATCGGCTCAGCGAACGCGACCTCCGCTGGACTGTTCGGCCGCAACGTCGAGTTCGTGGTCGAGTTCCGCGGTGGACCCAATGCGCTGGGTATTGACAGATTCCTCGACCCAGCGAGCGGTCTGGGTTCGCTCCTCGAGGAATATCCAGCCCAAGGTGGTCAGGAGCGCCCCGATGCCGACGAGTTGGTGCGGAGCCTTGAGCGAGCGCTTCGTCACGTGGCAAGTTCGACGTTCACATCAACGATCACCAATGTCGCTGATGGCTATACGCAAACTGTTCAAGTCGCCGCGCCGGTTCCAGCGTATGCGTCGAACGTCTCGCTGCAGCTCGGTGTGTACGGCATGGCGGGCACCGCAAAGCCGATGCTCGAGGCCGAGCTCGAATGGGTGTTTGGTTGCCTGTCGATCACGGAAATTTCGGCCTTTGTTGTGGTGACCGCATCGGTTGGCGAGGGATCGGCACGCGTGCAGCGGTCCACGCTCTTGCGCAGTGCGCTCATCGGCGACCCGAGCACACGACGCGATGAGATCCTCGCAAAGCAGTTCACTACTCCCGACCAGTTCCTGCGGTTTCTTGCCCTGCTTCTGGGACTCCCATTGCCCGGCGTCGGTAGTGGCAGCGAGGCCTCAGGTCAGTGGGGCTGGGGAGGTTGGAGTGGCGGGGCGGGCTTGTTCGAACTCCTGGTGAACGCGGTGGCCTCACGACCCCAAGTCCTCGACGATCTGGCGCGACTTGTGGAGCGTCTCCAGGCGACCGATCGCGGGCAACGAGTCCTCCCTGAGGGGTTCACCCAACTATGGTCGGCGATCAGCGAGGCACGCCTTCGACAGGGTATTGTGCGATGAGGTTCACCGCCGAGCCACATCTGACCACGCTGAAAGAGTTCCAACGCCGCACTGTCGCACATGTGACGAAGCGGATGTTCGACGACACACCCCGGGCGCGGCGCTTCCTCGTGGCCGACGAGACCGGTCCCGGCAAGCGCCGCGTCGCCCGTGGCGTCTGCGCAAACCCAAACCAACGACTCCAAAACGAGCCCAAGGTCAACCGGATTGACGTCGTCTACGTTTGCTCGAACGCCGCAATCGCACGGCAGAACCTCGCGCGGCTTGACGTACTGGGGGAGGGGACAAAACACCACTCCACCCGACTCACACTTCTCGCACGCGACTCCGGCGAGCTCAACGGCGAGCCTCACCCGCTCGTGGGCAAGCGCGTCAACCTCATCTCGTTCACACCTGGAACCTCGTTTGACGTTCGCGGCGGCGGTGGCCGAGTCGATGAGCGCGTGCTTCTCTACCGGATCCTTGCGGACGACCTTTCTCTCGATGGCTTCGGTCAACGCGCCCTCGCCGCGCTGCTGCAGGGTTGGGTCACCAAGCTCAATACTTTTCAGCGGAGCATCGACAACCTCTCCATCGAACCCGACCCGGCCATCAGCAAGCCGTTCCTCAGACTGATTCGCACGAGTGGGCTTCGGCGTCGCATTCTGCGGGACGTCGAGCAACTCGGCCACCGAACACGGTTGACCGATGCTGAACGTGTCAAGAGCATCGCGCTCGTCGGTGAATTGCGCGCCGCGCTTGCGAAGGCGGGCGTGGCCGCGCTCGAACCTGACCTTGTGATTCTCGACGAGTTTCAGCGCTTCCGGCACCTCCTCAACCCCGAAGACCCCACCTTCCCGGAGGCCGCTGAACTTGCCCACGCGCTGTTCGACCACGGTGAGGCGCGCGTCCTGCTGCTCTCGGCAACGCCGTACAAACCCTTCACGTACGCCGAAGAGGCCGACGCTGGCGACGATCACGAGGCCGACCTGCGCAAGGTGCTCGGCTTTCTCGCTGGCAGCGACGGCTCATCCGAAGTTATTGCCATCGCCGCTGACCTCGCCGAGTTCCGTCGGTGCGCAGTTGATGGCGGAGACCCGATAGGCGTACGCGCCCGATTGGAGCAGCGGTTGACCCGACTGATGTGCCGTACCGAACGGCCGCGCCTCGGTGACGACGGCATGCTCGCCGAGCGAGTGACCACGGTTGGCGCTGTTACCGCTGATGACGTTGGGGACTTTGCGGTCCTGCGTCGGCTCGCCTCCGAGCTCGACGCTCCAGTCAATGTCGATTACTGGAAGTCGACGCCTTACTTCGTCAACTTCGCTGACGGCTACCAGTTGGGTGATCGCCTCAGAGAGTCGATGGCCGACGCCGACATGCGAGCCGCGCTACTTCCGATCCTTCGCACTGCGCAGCGAATCGAACGCGAGCAGGTCGAACAGGGGACAGCAATAGATCCGGGTAACGCGCGGATGCGCCAGCTCACCGACGACACTGTGGCAGCAGGTTGGTGGAAGTTGCTGTGGATGCCGTCGTCGCTGCCGTACCAACCGGCGGGCGGCCCCTTCGCCGACGCCGGCCCCATCACGAAACGGCTCGTGTTCTCTTCGTGGGCAGCGACACCCACCGCTATCGCGTCGCTACTAAGTCATGACGCATCCCGTCGCATGATGAGCGGCACCAGCAAGTCGGACAACGTCGCTCGCCGACTTGACTGGCGCCTTGCGCCCAACGGACGACCGGGCGCGATGACAACACTGATGCTGTTCTGGCCAGTGGCGTCTGTTGCGCTCGCTGCTGACCCGCGCGAGCACCACGACCCACTCACGGGTCGAACCGGCAATGAGGCGGCCTACTGGCGCACCATGCTGGGACAAACTGACGCAACCCCCCGTGGGATCTCAGCTGCAGACGTTGCAGACGCATTGACTGGCCTCAGCGAGGCGGCAGAACGGTCCGACGCTGCCGAATCCAGCAGACTCGCACAGCATGTTGACCTCGCTCTCGGCCTTCAATCGACAGGTGAGGCAGTTGCAGTAGCCGACGATGACGAGACGCTCGCGTCATTGGCGACATACGGGCCAGCAAACGTGGCCTATCGATGCGTGAACCGCATTGCTGGCGAGACGACCACCGAAGCCGCGCGCTGGAGGGCGGCGGCAGTTATAGCCAGCGGAGTACGTACGCTGTTCAACCGGCCCGAAACGATGGGGCTACTCGATCAACTACTGCCCGGAACTGTGTACTGGCGTGCCGTACTGGCCTATTGCGCGTGGGGAAACCTCGAGGCAGTGCTTGACGAGTATCTCTTCCACCTCAGCACGCAGGCCGTCGCTGATGGTATGACCGATGAGCGACTGGTGGCGCTCGCGGCAAAGGTCAACGCTGCGATCACGCTGCGATCTGCACCGTACGAAGCGTTCGATCCCCTGCGCCCGTCAAAGCCGATCATGTTCGCGTCACGATTCGCGCTTCGGTACGGCAATAAGCGAGCGACCAGCATCGAGAGCTCACGGCAGACAGACGTCCAGGATGCGTTCAACAGCCCGTTCTGGCCGTTCGTACTCGCCACGACGAGCATCGGGCAGGAAGGCATTGACCTGCATTGGTGGTGCCACGCCACTTGTCACTGGAACACTCCAGCGAGCCCCGTCGACTTTGAACAGAGAGAAGGACGCGTCTCGCGGTACGGCGGTCTCGCCGTACGACGCAACCTCGCCGAACTCCACAGTGCCGAACTCATCGCTGGTTTGAGTAACGCCGCGAACCCTTGGGATCGTGCATACGCGCTCGGTGCGAGCAGGGTTGACGATCGATTCGACGAACTTGCCCCGCATTGGATCTGCAATGGCACCACCAAAGTCGAGCGACACCTCTTCCCGTACCCGCTGAGCAGCGACCTGACCCGCTACGAACGGCTGAAGGAAGACCTTGTGCTCTATCGGCTTACGTTTGGCCAGCCTCGCCAAGAGGACCTACTGGAGCTGCTACGCCGCCGCGGCGTGGGCGCCGATGCTGCGAGGGCAGCTGCGATGCGCCTTGACCTGCGCCCGCCTGTCGGGACTCTGGCTGCAGGACAAGCAGAGCCAGAGTCCTAGGAGAGGTGATCGGAATGTCGAAGTCAATGGTCGTGGCACGGCTACTCGAGGACGGGCAACTGGAGTGTCGCGTCAGGTCGAACCGCGGCACGGAACTTGTGCTCACCGGTGGGCCTCTAGACCTCGAGCCACGTCTTGAGGGTGCCGAGGTGCTCAGCCAGAACCGTGCACTGGTCCACAACGCATGGGCGTTCGCCAAGTTCACCCACGACAGCGTGACACTGCCGACTGAGAAAGAGCAGGAACTTGCCGGGAAGCGGGCCGAGGGCCACCGGCGAGTGACTCGTTGGACCTGCAACCTCGCTGACAACCTTACGAGCGAGGCTCGAGTGGGTTGGTGTTCGGTGTGTTTCTCCGAATCCGAGCACCGCAAGGTGGACCTGCCGGTTGGTCATCTGACGGCGCACCTCTGCGCCAACTGTGGTTCGGCCACGTCGGGCTGCGTCGCCCCCGGTTGTACGAATATGGCAATCCGCGGTCGGGGGCCAGCGAGAGTCCCGCGGTACTGCGCGGAGCACCGGCACGACATCCCCGGTTTCGCGAAAGCTGCCGACAAGATCGGAACACTCGACGGATACCGCGCGCTCCTTGAACATGACAAGAGGAATCTCAGGCGCGGCACCCGGCTTGCTGGTGTCGGGCTCACCGCCGTTGCTGGAGGCGCGGGCCTCGCATGGATTGGCGCTGAGGCGATCGGTGGTGCGATCGGAACTGTCGTGAGCACCTACACCGGGGCCGCCACCGCCTACACCGGGGCCGCTGCCACGAGTTATGGCCTGGCGCTGCTAGGCGGAGGGTCGCTTGCCGCTGGGGGACTCGGCGTCGCTGGTGGCACCTTTGTCGTTGCCGCGTTCGGTGGGGCACTCGGCGGCGCGCTCGGGGCATCAGTCGCCAACGCGT
>JBJTGD010000282.1:0-2399 GCA_046093735.1 Acidimicrobiia bacterium
CCCCCACCGCCCCGCGCCGCGCAGGGTCCGGTCGACGAGACGTCGAAGGTCCGGGTCCGACCGGTCCCACGTCGTCAGCGCCAGGAACCGATCCTCGTCGTCCCCACGACGTTCAATCAGGCTCAGGAGGTCGGTGACGCCTTCAAGAACGGTCGGCCGGTCGCCCTGGACATCGCCGATGTGGATCGTGACCTCGCCCGCCGATTGATCGACTTCTCCTCCGGGCTCTGCTACGGACTCGGCGGCAACATGAAGAAGGTGTCGGCATCGATCTATCTCGTCGTGCCCGATTCGGCCGAGGTCAGCGCCGACGAGGTCGCCCGCCTGGCTCGCCGCCACGACGAGGACTGATCCGCCGCAGTGTGGGGCCTCATCTACTACGCGGCACAGATCTTCCTGCTGTGTCTGCTCGGTCGCATCGTGCTCAGTTGGTTCCCGTCCTCGGGACCCGGGCCCCTCGACTCGATCCGTCGGGTCCTGTTCACCGTCACCGAGCCGGTCCTCGGACCGGTCCGGCGTCTGTTGCCGATGGTCAGGATCGGCGGGATGGGCCTCGACCTCTCGCCGTTGGTCGTGTTCATCGCCATCGAGATCATCCTCGCCTGGCTGCCTCGCTGACCCGATCGGTCCCCCTCCGCCGGCGCTCGCCCCGCGCCCCAGCAATGTGGAAGCGGGCCCGGGGTGGCGGTGAGGGATACCAACGGCGCCCATGAGCGACTCGCCCGGAACACCGCATCTCCTCACTGACGTCCGCTTCTCCGTGACCCGGAAGGGGTACGACCCCGACGAGGTCGACAACTTCCTCGAGCGCGTCAGCGGCGCGGTGGCGCAGCTGCAGGACAAAGTGCGCAAGGCCACGTCCTCCGCCGAGGCCGCCGAGGCCCGGGCCGCCGAGGCGGGCCGCAACGAGGCGAGACTCAAGGCGCGCATCGTCGAACTCGAGGCCGGTGGTCAAGGCGCCCCGGTGGTGACGATCCCGACCGATTTCGTCGCCGAGGCCGAGCAGGCCTCCTCGGTGCTGCTGATGGCGCAACGCACGGCCGAGGCTGCCGTGGCCGAGGCTCGGGCCAATGCCGCTCAGTTGCTGGCCGACGCCCGGGCCCGGGTCGATCAGGAACTCCAGGAACTCGATCGGATCCGTCGCGAGATGGCGGCCGACAACGCCGCCCTCGAAGCGTTCATGAACGAACAGCGCGCCCAGATCGCCGCCGGGTTGGCGCGCATCCACGCTGTCCTCGACGATCCCTCCGCGCTGCGCATGGGGACTCCTCCCGTGGCCATGGACCGACCGGCCGCTCGGACTTCACCTGCGCCAGCGTCGGCGTCTGCTCCGGCGCCGGCCGCGCCCGCGGCCGAGCCGGACGTATTCGAGCCCGTCCTCGCCGCCTCGGACTGGGAACCGTCGTCAGCCGATGGCGGTGGCCCGACTACTGCGGCGATCGAGTCGATCGACGGCGAATTCCTGGCCGAGGACGACGCCGACGCCGACGCCGCCATGCGACGGTTCTTCGACGCCGATTTCGAGGATCGACGCTGACCGACAATCCTCGGCGCTGACCCGCGGCAACGGCGTGTCGGTTCAGTCGAGGCGTTGAAGGGCGACCGACACGGTACGGCCGTCGATCTCGATGGCACGGTCGCCGGCACCGAGTGACAGCTCGCGGGCCAGCACCTCGGCGGCGATCGTCTCCCGATGCGTCTCGATGACCGCAGCGAGCTCGGGATCGGCGTCGATGGTGACGGCGATGCGGTCGGCGATGGCCAGACCGGCAGCCTTCCGGGCGTCGTTGAGTGCTCGCACCAGCTCCCGGGCTGTGCCCTCGGCCCGCAGTTCGTCGTCGAGTTCGAGGTCGAGGGCCACGGCCCACCCCTCGTCCTCGACCAGGGCGAGATCGGCGTGACGATCGGCCCGGACCTCGACGTCGTCGGGACCGAGGCGTTCGCCGGCCACTTCGATCCACCCCTGCTCGTCGAGCAGCCGGCGTGATTCGGCGCCGTCCACGTGGGCCAACGCGGCCTTCACCTCGTTCACCTTCGGGCCGAGTCGGGGTCCGAGGGCGCGGAAGTTGGGCACGATCGTCCAACTCATGAGCCCGGACAGCGAGTCGAGGCGTTCCAGTGACTTCACGTTGAGTTCGGCGGCGATCTCGGCGTCGATGTCGGGGTCGAGTCCGATGTCGGGATGGAGCAGAAGGGCCCGGCGCAGTGGTTGGCGAACCTTGACCTTGGCGTCGGTGCGGGCCGAGCGGCCGAGGGTGACCAGTCGTCGAGCGGCCGCCATGCGATCGGAGAGTTCGGCGTCGTGGCGACCCCGGGCACGGGGCCAATCGGTGAGGTGCACCGAGACCGACCCGGTGAGTGTCGTGTGGATCTCGGCGGCCGGGCGCGGACTGTCCGGG
>JBJTGD010000283.1:0-3780 GCA_046093735.1 Acidimicrobiia bacterium
CCGGTCGGGGCTTCGAGCGGTTCCTGATGTGCGACGCTCCCCTCTCACCGATGAAGATCGGGCGGCAACCAGCGCGATCCGATCGGGTCGAAGGATGGACGGACCTGTGAGTCCTGACGGACCGATCACAACCGCCAAGACGACGGAGGACACGTGCACCTGAGGGATTCCGACTCCGACGCCGCCTTTCGGAACGAGGTACGGAACTGGCTCCGGGCCTCGGTGCCCGAGGTGCCTGCCGAGCCCGATCCCAACGACTGGCCCGCTCGTCGCGCCCGCGACAGCCAGTGGCAGCGGATGCTGTTCGACGCCGGCTACGCCGGGATCAACTGGCCGGCGGAGCACGGCGGTCGGGGCGCGACACCCACCGAGCACCTGATCTTCCTGCAGGAGTCGGCCGCGGCCAAGGCCCCGGACGTCGGTGTCGGATTCGTGGGGCAGATGCACGCCGGGCCGACGATCATCGCCGAGGGGACCGACGACCAGAAGGCCCACCACCTGCGCGGCATCCTCACCGGTGAGCACTCATGGTGCCAGGGATTCTCCGAGCCGGGCGCCGGATCGGATCTCGCCTCGCTGCGCACGCGCGCCGTGCGCGACGGCGACGACTACGTCATCACCGGTCAGAAGATCTGGACCTCGCACGCCATGGTCGCCGACTACTGCGAAATGCTGGTGCGCACCGATCCCGAGGCACCGAAGCACAAGGGCATCACGTGGCTGATAGTGCCCATGAACGTCCCCGGCATCGAGGTACGGCCGCTGGTCACTGCGCAGGGATCGGCCGAGTTCGCCGAACTGTTCCTCGACGAGGTCCGCGTGCCGGTGCACAACCGGGTGGGCGAGGAGAACGACGGCTGGCGCGTGGCCAACGTGACGCTGTCGTTCGAACGAGGCACGGGCTTCGTCGGCGAGTTGCTCGACACCACCAACGTGCACGCCGAGCTTGTGCGCTTGGCGCACGAGTTGCCCCATCGTCGTGGCACGGCGTGGGACGACGACGGCATCCGGCGTGAGCTGGCAGAGATCGCCGCCGATCTCGATGCCCTGTGGGCCTTCACCAAGCGCAACGTCTCGCAGGGCGCCAAGGGCACCATGCCCATGGGTTCGGGATCGGCGTTCAAGGTGGCCTATGCGTCGACCATCCATCGCATGGGAGATCTCGCCCTGCGGATCCTCGATCGCGCGTCGTTGACCATGGACTCGTTCGACGGTCGACCCACCGGCGACCAGGTGCTGTCGAAGCTGCACGCGTTCGGCATCTCGCTCGGCGGCGGCACTACGCAGATCCAGCAGAACATCATCGCCGAGCGCGTGCTCGGCCTTCCGAGGGAGCGCTGATGGACCTCGATCCCGACGACGACCAGCGAGCCCTCGTCGACATGGTGGCGGCCTTCGCCGCCGACCGGTTCGACTCGGAGCGCGCTCGCCGCTTCGCCGACTCGTTCGATCGCGACGCCTGGGCCGAACTGGCCGGTCTGGGGACGTTCGGGATCGCGTTGCCCGAGTCGGTCGGCGGCGTGGGACTGGCCACCATCGACGAGGTGCTGGTGCACGAGGCCCTCGGCACCGCGATCGTCCCGGGACCGTTGGTGGCCGCCGCCCTCGCCGCCGGCCTGATCGACGGTGTCCTCGACGGAACGGTGGTGCCGGCGGTGCTCGACGCCCCCGCCCACGGTCCGGTCGTGGTCGAACACCTGCGCGACGCCGACGTGCTGCTGGTGGTCCATGACGACGGCATCGATCGGGTCGATCCCGCCACGCTCGACCCCGTCCTGCTGGCGCGCCCGACCGATCCCCTCACCCCGGTGTCGCGTCTGGCCGCCGTACCGGTCGGCGAACGTGTCGCCGATGCCGCCACCGCAACTCGCTGGCGTCAGCGCGGCTCGCTGTTGGCCTCGGCCCAGTTGTGCGGGAATTCGGCCGGGAGCACGGCCCTGGCCGTGCGCTACGCCGCCGAACGCGAGCAGTTCGGACGACCGGTGGGTTCGTTCCAGGGGCTCAAGCACCTGCTGGCCGACTGCTGGATACGCACCGAGGTGGCCCGCTCAGCGGTGTGGGCCGCCGGCGTCACCGTCGACGAGCCCGAGGTGGGCGACGTGGCCCGGGCCATCGCCGGCGCCCGACTGACGGCCGCTCGGGCCGCTACCGAGAACGGGAAGACCGGTATCCAGGTGCACGGGGGCATGGGCTTCACCTGGGAGGTCGACGCCCACCTCTTCCTCAAACGCGCCTGGGTGCTGGAGACATCGTTCGGTTCGATCGACGACGCCGCCGACATCGTCGCGTCCACGCTCGTCGGCTGATCTACTTCGGGGCGAAGCGCAGCGCGCCGTCGAGCCGCGCCACGTGACCGTTCATGTAGCGGTTGGTGAGCAGGTGCTCGGCCAGACGGGCGAACTCCTCGGGTGCGCCGAGGCGTCTCGGAAACGGCACCGTCGCCTCCAGTGCCGCCTTCAGTTCGGGTGGCGCCTGCGACCACGCTGCGGTGTCCATGACGCCGGGCGCGATGGCGTTGACGCGCACCCCGATCGACGACAGATCGCGCGCCGCGATGAGTGTCATCCCGATGAGGGCCGCCTTGGCCGAGCCGTAGGCGATCTGGCCGATCTGTCCCTCGTACCCCGCCGCCGAGGACACCAGCACGATGGCACCTCGCTCACCGTCGACGTCGGGCTCGTTGTCGGCCATGGCCGACGCGCACAACCGCACCGTGTTGAACGACCCGGTGACGTTCAGTGCCATCGTCCGCTCGAAGACCTCGCGGTCGTGCGGTGTGCCGTCACGACCGACCACACGACCTCCGGCCTCACCCCCTCCGGCACAGGCCACGACCCAGCGCAGGCGGCCGAGCGCGCCAGCGGCCTCGATGGCCGACCGCACATCGTCGTCGTCGAGGACGCTGCCCGTGACGACGACACCGCGGTCACCGAGTCGCGCGGCCAGCTTCGCCCCGGCCACCGGGTCGCGATCGAGCACCACCACCGGATGACCGGCGGCCGCGCAGTGGCCGACGGTGGCCTCACCCAGTCCGGATGCTCCTCCGGTGACGAGCACCACCGAGCGCTCGGTACTCATGCCCACTCCCCCTCATCGATTCCGACGACGTTCACATCGAGGCCAATGGACCGGGAGGCTGCACGGCGAACGAGGTGACATCGATGCCTGGCTGGGTCATGGCCACCGCCAGGATCTGCGCCACCGCCTCGCCGACCTCGACCGGTTCCATCTGACGCTCCGACAGTTGACCGGTGCGGATCCACTCCACCAGTGCGTCGCCCAACAACTCGGATCCGAACTCGCGGGAGAAGTCGGTGCCGATGGTGGCGCCGACGCACACCGAGGAGAAGCGGATCGACGGATGCTCGACGCGCCATCCGCGCACCAGCTCTTCCAGCGCGGCCTTCGACGCCGAGTAGGTGACGAGTCCGCGTCGCGGACGACCCACCGACTCAGATGACATGAACGCGACGATCGCATCGGGAGCGAACTGGCCCAGGAGCGCGCGACAGATCTGCGACGGAGCCACGGCGTTGGTGGCGAACACCGTGCTCATCATCTCGGCGTCGGTGTCGGCCAGTTCGGCCAACGGCGAGGCTCCTGCCGCGTAGAGGAGGAGATCGATCGGTCCCAGCTCGGCCGCCTCGCTGGCCACCGTCGCCGGTCCCTCCGGTGTCGTCACATCGACCGCGCAGACGGTCATCGCTGCGGCGAAGTCGTCGGAACTCGCCAATTCGTCGAGACGATCCGCCCGTCGCCCGACCGCCAGCACGCGGGCGC
>JBJTGD010000284.1:0-6194 GCA_046093735.1 Acidimicrobiia bacterium
GAACCCGGGATCTCGAACACCGTCCCCGTGGCGAACGTCTGCCACTCGTCGGTGCCGGGCAGCAGCGCCTCGAGTTCACCGGCCACCACCGTCATGCGCTCGGGCGCATCGGTGCCGAACGAGTAGGAACCGGGCTCGATCACACCGACGGTGGCACGAGCGCCCTCGCGCTCGAAGCCGAGACTCTGCACGCCGCCGTCGAAGTAGAAGTTGTGGGAGGCCATGGACCGACCCTACCCGCCGATGTCCCGAGACTCCGGTGCCACACTGGACCGATGACCGCCGACCCCGTGGTGCGCATCGACATCCACGCCGCCGATGGTGCGGCGCGCACCGGCGTGGTCACCACCGCCCGCGGGTCGTTCCGCACGCCCTGCTTCATGCCGGTGGGCACCAGAGCGGTGGTGCGGACCCTCGCCGCCGACGACCTCGAGCGTCTCGGTGCCGAGGTGATCCTCGGCAACACCTACCACCTCATGCTCAAGCCGGGCGCCGATCTCGTGGCTCGGTTCGGCGGCATCCACGGGTTCGCCGACTGGCGCGGTCACGTGCTCACCGACTCGGGCGGGTTCCAGATCTTCTCCCTCGAGCCGCGCGTCACCGACGAGGGCGCCACGTTCAGTTCGACCTACGACGGCAGTCGTCATCACCTGTCGCCCGAGGGATCGGTCGAGGTGCAACAGAAGTTGGGCAGCGACATCCAGATGGTTCTCGACGTGTGCCCTCCTCTGCCGTCGTCGGATGCTGTGGTGCGCGACGCGGTCCGACGCAGCGCGCTGTGGGCCGCCCGGGCGAAAGCGGCCCACGCTCCCGCTCGGGCCGACGGGTCCACCCAGGCCCAGTTCGGCATCGTGCAGGGTGGCGTCGATCCGTCGTTGCGCGTCGAGAGCGCGGAGCGAACCGTCGAGATCGGGTTCGACGGGTACGGCATCGGTGGACTGTCGGTGGGCGAGTCCCGTGACGAGATGCTCCCCGCCCTGGCCGCCACCACTGCCGTGCTGCCCACCGATCGCCCGCGCTATCTCATGGGCGTCGGTGATCCGATCGGGCTGGTGGAGGGCGTGGCCCTCGGCGTCGACATGTTCGATTGCGTCCTGCCCACCCGACTGGCCCGTCACGGCACGATCCTCACCACCGCCGGGCGTCTGAACCTGCGCAATGCCCGATTCGCCGACGACCCCGAGCCGCTCGAGCCGGGGTGCGGCTGTCCGACCTGTGCCCGATGGTCGCGCGCCTATCTGCGCCACCTGCTCACGGTCAACGAGCCGACGGTGGCCCGCCTCACCACACTCCACAACGTGCACTGGTTGCTGCGCCTCATGGAACGCGTCCGTGGCGCAGTGGAGACCGGAACGCTGGCCACGGTGCGAGCCGAGGTCGCCGCCGCCTGGACCTGACCGCGCCGACGATGGGCCGGTGGTCGGGGGCTACTGTGTCCCGGTCCACGGCCCCCGGGCCCCGAATCGACGATCGGTCCCGCCGATGTCCCTCCTGCTGCTCATCGCCCTCTTCGCCATCGCCTGGGTGGTCCTGATCCTGCCCAAGCAGCGCGAACTCAAGCGCCACAACGCGCTGGTGGCCGCCATCGCCGTCGGTGACGAGGTGATGACGGGTGCGGGGATCTACGGCACCGTGCTCAGCGTCGACGGCGACACCGTGATGTTGTCCATCGCCCCGGGGACCGAGATCAAGCTCGCCCGACGCGCCGTCGCCGCCATCGTTCCCGATCCGTCGGCCGCTGCCGATGGGTCCGACTCCGACGATGACGACGGGGAACCTGCGTGAGGCGGTTCCGCGGCTTCGGCCCTCTCATCGCGCTCGTCCTCGTAGCCGCGGTGGCCCTCGTGTACTCCCTGAGCGCCGGCAACCGGCCGCTGCTCGGACTCGACCTGCAGGGCGGGGTGTCGGTGGTGCTCAAGCCCAAGCAGGAGGTGGACAACTCCACCATCGACCAGGCGATCTCCATCATCCGCCAACGCATCGATGCCATCGGCGTCGCCGAACCCGAGATCACCCGTCAGGGCAACAACATCCTCATCCAGATCCCGGGCGTGAAGGACAAGGACCGCGCCCTCGATCTCGTGGGCCAGACCGCCGAGATGCAGTTCCGCCCCGTGCTGGCCAACATCCCCGTCGATCCGACCGCCACCACCACGACCACGTCCACGCCGCCCAGCACCGAGGGCGACCCGACGGCGTCGACCACCACCGTGGCCTCGACCACCACGACCGCAGCGCTGGTCGGCGGTCTGCCCGCCGGTGTGTGCCAGACCGGTCTCGATGCGGCGCAGATCAACAAGGAGGGCACGGCCACCCTTCCCCAGTGCAAGGCCGGCAACCTCGTCGCCTCCTATTCGGTGGGCCCCACCGCCCTCACCGGTTCGGCCCTCGACACCGCTCGGGCCAACCTCGGTGATCGGGGCTGGGTCGTGGCCCCGGTGTTCAAGGGCGGCAACGAGGGCATCGGTGCGTTCAACGCCGTCGCCGCCCAGTGCTTCGCCAAGTCGCCCACCTGCCCCACCGGTCAGCTGGCCATCGTCCTCGACGGACGCGTGCTGTCGGCCCCGGTGATCCAGCAGGCCAGCTTCGAGGCCCACCGCATCGAGATCTCGGGCGACTTCGCCGCACGCGACGCCAAGGATCTGGCCACCGCCCTCAAGTACGGGGCCCTGCCGGTCGAGTTCGAACAGCAACAGGCCCAGATCGTGTCGGCCACCCTCGGACGTGACGCGCTGCACGCCGGTCTCGTCTCCGGTCTGGTCGGGCTCATCGCCGTGACCATCTACATGGTCGCCTTCTACCGGGTGCTGGGAATGCTGGCCATCCTCAAGCTCGGCATCGAGGGCGCGTTGTTGTGGTCGCTCATCTCGTGGCTGGGGACCAACAACGGTCTCGCCCTCACGTTGGCCGGCATCACCGGAATCATCGTGTCGATCGGTGTCTCGCTCGACTCCAACGTCGTGTACTACGAGCACCTCAAGGAGGACATCCTCAAGGGGCGCTCGATCCGCTCGGCCACCGATCACTCCTTCGTCTCGGCCTTCTCCACCATCGTCAAGGCCGACGTCGCCTCACTGATCGGCGCTGCGCTGCTGTGGTGGCTCACCGTCGGCCCGGTCCGCGGCTTCGCCTTCTATCTGGCGCTGTCCACCGCGCTCGACCTGCTCACCTCGTGGGCCTACATGAGTCCCGTCGTGCGACTGGCCACACGATCGCGGCTGGTGCACTCGTCGGCCCTGCTCGGGTTGCCGCCCGAGAAGGTGGCCGAGGTGCGGGCGCGACGCTCGCGCCAGGTCGAGGAGGTGTCGGGATGAGTTGGCTCGGTCGGCTCAATCGCGGTGAGACACAGATCGACTTCCTCAAGTGGTGGCGTCGAAGTCTGATCCTGTCGGCCGCGCTCGTCGTGATCAGCGTGCTGTCGCTGGTCGTCCGGGGACTCGACCTCGGCATCGACTACGAGGGCGGGGTGTCCTACGAGGTGGCGGCGCCGGGAGTGTCGACCGAAGAGGCCCGCACCGCGCTCGAGACCGTGGGCGAGGGGTCGGCCAAGATCCAGATCGTCGGCACCGACACCCTGCGAGTGCAGGGGCCGGAGAGCACCCCGGAGCAGACGATCGAGGTGCGTCGCACGCTGGCCCAGTTGGCCGACACGGATCCCGCCAATGTCTCGGTGTCGTCGGTGGGCGCGTCGTGGGGTGGCGACATCACCCGGTCGGCCATCCGGGCGCTGGTGTTCTTCTTCATCGCCATCCTCATCTATCTGACGATCCGCCTCGAACTGCGCATGGCCATCGCCGCCATCGTGGCCGTCGTCCACGACGTGCTCATCTCGGTGGGCGTGTACTCGGTGTTCCAGTTCGAGGTCACGCCGGCGACCGTCATCGCCTTCCTCACCATCCTCGGGTACTCGATCTACGACACCATCGTGGTGGACGACAAGATCAAGGAGAACCAGGGGCTGGTCGGACTCAGTGGGCAGATGACGTACGCGCAGATGACGTCGCTGTCGATGAACCAGGTGTTGCTGCGCTCCATCAACACCACCGTCACGTCGATGATCCCAGTGATCTCGCTCCTCGTCGTGGGCGCCGAGATCATGGGTGCGGTCACCCTCGAGGAGTTCGCCGTCGCCCTCACCGTCGGTCTCGGCGTGGGGGCCTACTCGTCGATCTTCGTGGCCGCCCCCGTGCTGGTGTTCCTCACGGAGCGCCAGCCGAAGTTCCGGGCCATCCGCGAGCGGTTGCAGTCCCAGGGCGTGTCGATCGACCGGGCCGCAGTGCCGGCGACGACCTCGGGGGAGAGTGCACCGGTCGACGGCACCACCGCTTCGGCCCCGCGCACCGCCACCGGCGTGATCCCGCCCCGACCGCGCAAGAAGACACGTCGGCGCTGATCGGTGCCGATCGGCGGTCCGACGGGACCGGCCCTGTAGTTTGAGGGCATGACCTCTCGGCGAACGACGGGAGACTGGTGACCACCGTCGCCCGGGTCCTGCCCTGGCGCCGCAGCTCCGCGCCGCCGGCCGAAGAGGTGGCCCCCCTCCTGCGGGCCTACAGCGCAGTGCACCCCAAGGCCCCGACGGGCGCCATCCTCCGCGCCTACGAGGTGGCGGCCCGGGCTCACGAGGGGCAGGTCCGCAAGTCGGGCGAGCCCTACGTGACCCACCCGGTGGCGGTGGCCAAGGTGTGCGCCGAACTCGGCCTCGACGACACCACCATCATCGCCGCGCTGCTCCATGACGCCGTGGAGGACACCCGGCTCACGCTCGAGGATCTCGAACGCGACTTCGGCGCCGAGGTGGCCCGGATCGTCGACGGCGTCACCAAGCTCGACCGCCTCAAGTTCGACTCCAAGGAGGCTCAGCAGGCGGCCACGGTGCGCAAGATGCTGGTGGCCATGGCCAAGGACCTGCGTGTCCTGATCATCAAGCTCGCCGATCGTCTGCACAACATGCGCACCATCGCCGCCATGCCGGCGTTCAAGCAGCATCGCACCGCGCAGGAGACGTTCGAGATCTACGCGCCGCTCGCCCATCGCCTCGGCATGCAGGAGATGCGTCAACAGCTCGAAGACCTGTGCTTCGCCTCACTGCACCCCAAGCGCTACGCCGAGATCGACCACATGGTGTCGACCCGGGCCCCCGAGCGCGAGATCTACCTCGACGGTGTCCTCGAGGACGTGCGGGGTCGTCTGCAGGAGCTCCACATCTCCGCCGAGGTGACCGGTCGACGCAAGCACTTGTGGAGCATCTACGAGAAGATGGTGGTGAAGGGACGCGACTTCGACGACATCTTCGATCTCGTCGCCATTCGCGTCATCGTCGACAGCGTCAAGGACTGCTACGCCGCACTGGGTTCCATCCACGCCACGTGGAAGCCCGTGCAGGGTCGGTTCAAGGACTACATCGCCATGCCCAAGTTCAACCTCTACCAGTCGTTGCACACGACAGTGGTCGGGCCGGGCGGTAAGCCGCTCGAGGTGCAGATCCGCACCCGGGAGATGCACGAACGGGCCGAGTACGGCGTGGCTGCGCACTGGAACTACAAGGATGACGGGGCCAGCACCGTCGATCTGGTGTGGTTGAACCGCATCGTCGACTGGCAGTCCGAGACCTCGGATCCCGGCGAGTTCATGGCCAACCTCAAGATCGACCTCGAACAGGGCGAGGTCTTCGTGTTCACCCCCAAGGGCAAGGTCGTGACCCTGCCTCGTGGCGCCACCCCGGTCGACTTCGCCTACGCCATCCACACCGAGATCGGTCACTCGTGCATCGGGGCGCGGGTGAACGGTCGGTTGGTGCCGTTGGATTCCGAACTGCAGTCCGGTGACTCGGTCGAGATCATCACCGCCAAGGTGGAGACCAACGGTCCCTCGCAGGACTGGCTCTCCTTCGTGGTGTCCCACAAGGCGCTCAATCGCATCCGCTCCTGGCATTCGCGTGAACGACGCGAGGACGCCATCGAGACCGGATCCGACGAGGTGGTCAAGGCACTCCGGCGCGACGGGCTGCCCGTCCAGCGCATCCGTCTGGAGAAGCTTCTCGAGAAGGTGGCCGAGGAACTCAATTACGCCGACGTCGACGGCATGCACGCTGCCGTGGCCGGTGTGCACCAGTCGGCCCGCACCGTGGCCGAGCGGGTGCGGCGACTGCTGGAGCAGACCGACTCCGACGGTGAGGTCCAGCTACCACGGAC
>JBJTGD010000285.1:0-2113 GCA_046093735.1 Acidimicrobiia bacterium
GCAGGAAGAGGATGGCGATGAACTGGTTCACGCAGGGGATGGGCTCTCAGGCGTAGTTGAAGTCGCTGCCGAACGACAGGAACACACTGGAGAAGGCCACCGCGAGGCCGATGACGATGCCGCCCACGAAGGCCATGGGGATGCTCTTGAGCTGGGCGATGGCCGCGGCCGCCGATGCGGTGATGATGATGAGCGCCAGGTTCTCCACCACCAGCCCGGTCTCGGGGGCGATGAGGATGCCGGCCACCCCGGCCATCATGCAGCCCAGCGCCCATGACGCCCCGGAGATGATCGAGGGCTTGGCCCCGACGAGGCCGGCCAGCGACCGGCTGTCGACCACGGCCCGCATGGAGATGCCGAGACGGGTGCGGTAGAGCAGGAAGCGCAGGCCGATGGCCACCAGCAGGGCCACGATGACCACGATGATCCGGTGCCAGGTGGCGGTGATGTCGCCGATCTGCACGCCCTTCGAGTTCTCGAAGAAGTGCGGGAGGATGCGCCCGGTGCGGGGAGTCCAGACGGTGAGGGTGATGCCCATGAAGGTGAGCATGAGACCCACGGTCACCATCAACTGCACGACGAGGGCACTGTCGCGCAATCGCCGCATGATGAATCGATCGAGTCCGAAACCGATGAGGGGCGCCACCACCAGCAGTGTGATGGCGATGGCCAGCACCGTGGGGAGGTGGTACTTGACGGTGAGTTGCCAATAGAAGAAGGCCAGGAAGCAACCGATGGCCGCCTGAGCGAAGTTGAAGATGCCGGTGGTGGCGTAGGTGACGACCAGACCGCTGGCGGTGATGGCGTAGATGCCACCGAGGGCCACACCCACGACGATGAACGTCGACAGGTTCTTGGAGTCGAGGAAGGTCGCGGTCGCCCAGTTCTTGTTGATGATGAAACCGAGGATGATCGCCACGATCACGGCGGCGATCAGCCGACCGTTGATTTTCCCCCGCATTGTCCCCCCTGACTCGCGGTACCGATGAGGTCGGGTCGATCGTGCCCCCACGACCGACCCTTCGATGGTGAGTGGCCGGGGGCGCTCGCGCGCCCCCGGCCCTCATCCGGAACTACTTGACCGACTTGGCCGCTTCCTGCGGATCGAGGCGGACGGTCTTCACCTTGTCACTGGCGCACTCGAGCGTTCCCGCCTGCTTCGGGTACACACGCTCGAACTTGCCGTTGTTGATCTGCATGATGACGAAGCAGTCCGAGAACACCTTCGGGTTGGAGCGGGCTCCGATCCAGCCGTCGGCATCGAACTTGAGCGTCTTCATCTTCTCGAGCAGGTTCGGGCGGGTGATGGCGTTCGGGCCCTTCTCGGCCACGACCTCGTCGACCGCCTTCTTGAACGCCATGGCCGCCTGCCAGGCCTGGGCGCCGAACGAGTCGGGCTTGCCGCCCACCGCGTCGACGTAGGCCTGCAGGGCCTTGTTGGTCGAGGCCTCCTCGAACGGGATGAACTGCATCCACACGTAGGTGCCGTCGACGGCGCTGCCGGCGTCACGGAAGTTCTGCGTGTAGCAGGCCAGCGAGCAGGCCCAGACCTTGACGCCGGTGAGGCCCTGTGCCGCGGCCTCCTTGCGCATCTTGATCATGGACACGTCGTTGGAGCCGGTCTGCAGGAAGTTCCCGTTACTGGCCTTCATGGCCTGCACGTAGGTGGCGAAGGCCGACTGCTCGGAACGACCCGAGACCTTCATGCCCTCGGTGATGGTGATCCCGGCGGTATTGGCCGCGGCGATCTGCGGCATCGACGACTGCACCGTGGTGGGCAGGTCGCCCGGGATGAGCCACACGCCCTTCAGGTTCGGATCGATCGTCTTGTAGAAGTCGAACTGACCGGTGAAGACCTTGATGTCACGGACCCCGGTGGGCACGCCCTTCGAGCAGTCCTCCGACACCGCCTGCAGCACCCACGAGTTGGCGGCGCACTGCTCGTTGATGTCGTTGGCCAGCGCCGCGAAGTCCGGGATGCCGACCGGCTGGCCGGCCTTGTCCGGGCACTTGCTCAGATCGGTGGCGTCCGGGTTGAACAGCGCGTTGCCGCCGACCAACGCGAGGTCGTTCTTGCACGCGTTCAGGATGCCGTTCTTCGACTCGGTGGGGT
>JBJTGD010000286.1:0-2084 GCA_046093735.1 Acidimicrobiia bacterium
GACCCCGCCCCCCTCGAGCCACGCGGTCGAGGTGCCGGCCACCAGCTCGCCGGCCAGCGAGTTCTACCACTTCAGCGTCGTATGTCCCCCGCTCGAAACGATGACCCCGACGGGACGCTCACCCACGAGGACGTCATGAACGTCATCGAAGCCGAGCGTCCCGTCGGGGTCATCGTGTCGCTCGGTGGCCAGACCCCGCTCAAGCTGTCGAACTCGCTGCCCGCCGAACTGGTGGCCGGCACCTCGCCGGCGTCGATCGACGCCGCCGAGGACCGCGAGTTGTGGAATGCGCTGTGCGCGCGCCTGGAGATCCCCCAGCCAGCCGGGGGCACGGCCGCCGACATCGACGCCGCCCTCGCCATCACGGCCCGCATCGACTACCCGGTGCTCGTGCGACCCAGTTACGTACTCGGCGGACGGGCCATGGAGATCGTCTACGACGACGACGGGTTGCGTCGGGCCATGGCCGAACTGGCCGGGTTCGGGTCGTTGGGCAAGGAGGGCGGTCTGTCGGCCGAACGTCCCGTGCTCGTCGACCGGTTCCTGGAGGACGCCACCGAGGTCGACGTCGACTCGATCCGCGACCAAACCGGCGACTTCGTCATCGGCGGGATCATGGAGCACGTCGAGGAGGCCGGGGTGCACTCCGGCGACTCGGCCTGTGTGCTGCCGCCCTACTCGCTGTCGGCCGAGACCATCGCCGTGCTCACCGACTACAGCCGCCGCATCGCCGACGCGCTCGGTGTCGTGGGCCTGATCAACGTGCAGTACGCGGTGAAGAACGGTCAGGTGTTCGTGATCGAGGCCAACCCCCGGGCCAGTCGCACCGTGCCCTTCGTGGCCAAGGCCACCGGCGTCCCGCTGGCCAAGGTGGCGTCGCGGGTGATGCTCGGCGCAACGCTGGCCGAACTGCGCGCCGAGGGCCTGCTGTGTGACCCGGTACCCGGCGATCACGTGGCCGTCAAGGAAGCGGTGCTGCCCTTCAGCCGGTTCCCCGAGGCCGATGCGCTGCTCGGACCCGAGATGCGCTCCACCGGTGAGGTCATGGGCATCGACCTCACGTTCGGTCTGGCCTTCGCCAAGTCGCAGTTGGCCGCCGGTACCAACCTGCCCACCTCCGGCACCGTGTTCCTGTCGTTGGCCGAACGCGACAAGGCCATCGGTGTGCGCGCCGCCGAACGGTTCCGCGAGCTCGGCTTCACCATCGCCGCCACCACCGGCACCGCCCAGCGACTGCGTGACGCCGGCGTCGAGGTCGAGACGGTGGTGGCCAAGATCGGCGAGGGCACGGGCCACGACGCCGTCGAGTTGATCGAGAGCGGTCAGGTGGTGCTGGTCGTCAACTCGCCGCGTGGTCGCGGACCCCGGGCCGATGGCGCCCACATCCGCGCCGCCGCCGGTCGCCACGGCGTGCCCCTGCTCACCACCGGTGCCGCCGGCCTCGCCGCCGTCAACGGCATGGCCGACCGGGCCGCCCATCCGCTCGCGGTGCGGCCACTGCAGGAGTACCACCGCGGCGTGTCGAGGCCCACCTGATGGCGCGCCGAGGCCGCTCGTCGGGATCGGTCGACTTGTCGGTGCGCGTCGGATCGGTGGAACTGCGGTCACCGGTCATGACCGCGTCGGGCACCGCCGGTCACGGTGACGAACTCGGCGCGTATGTCGACCTGTCGGCGCTCGGGGCCGTGGTGGTCAAGTCGCTGTCGGCCGATCCGTGGCCCGGCAATCCGGCGCCGCGGGTGCACGAGACCCCGGCCGGGATGCTCAACAGCGTCGGACTGCAGGGACCCGGCGTCGAGTACTGGTTGCGAGAGGAGCTGCCGGCCGTGCTGCGCACCGGCGCCACCGTCGTCGCCAGCATCTGGGGTTCGACGATCGAGGACTACGCCCGGGCCGCTGCGATGCTGGCCGACGCTCCCGACGGCGTGGTCGCCGTCGAGGTGAACGTGTCGTGTCCCAACCACCACGACCGCAACCGCATGTTCGCCCATTCGGCCGCGAGCACGGCCGAGGTCGTGCGGGCCTCGGCGGCCTGCGGTCGGCCGCTGTGGGCCAAGCTCAGTCCCAACGTCGCCGATCTGGCC
>JBJTGD010000287.1:0-2025 GCA_046093735.1 Acidimicrobiia bacterium
GGCGGCTCCATCGTGGGGCGACATGCTGCCGAGTTGATCTCGGTGCTGGCACTGGCCGTCACCGCCGGACTGCACGTCGCCGATCTCCACGAGGCGTTGTTCGTGCATCCGTCGATGGCCGAGGCGCTGTCCGATGCCGCCGAGTGAGTCCTCGGGCACGGCCCATCGTCGGCCGCCCGTCGCCGAGGACTTCCCCCGCACCGGACCGTTCAGTCTCGCCGCGCCCGCGCCGCGATTCGCCGCCCGGGCCGTGGATCTCGCTCTGGTGCTCGCCCCCGCGGCGATCGTGGTGGCGTTCACCGCCCGCACCGTGGGCGGTCAGGTCCGCCTCGACATCCCCGCGTGGTTGGGGCCATCGCTCCTCGCCCTCGGCGTGACCTACGAGTGGCTGTCGGTGCTGGTGGCCCAGCGCACGGTCGGCAAGGCGCTGTTCGGCCTGCGGCTGGTGCGCTACGTCGATGGTGGTCGTCCCACCACTGCTCAGGCGCTGCTGCGGGCACTGCTGCCCTGGTCGGTCCTGGCCCTGCCGCTGGGGCCCTTCGCCGTGGCGCTCTTCCTGTGTGTCTACGGCACCGGGATCGCCGGTTCGCTGCACCGAGGCTGGCCCGACCTGGCCGGGGGGACCATCGAACTCAGCACTCGCTAGGTTCGGATCGCACAGGGGGTGTGGAGATGCGCAGGATCGTGCAGTGGACCACCGGCAATGTCGGGCAACGCTCGGTGTTGGCCACGCTGGCCAATCCGGGCCTCGAGCTCGTGGGTTGCTATGCGTGGGGGCCGGACAAGGTCGGTCGTGACGTGGGCGAGTTGTGCGGCGTCGATCCCATCGGGGTGCTGGCCACCGATGACGTGGACGCGCTGCTGGCCTTGCGCCCGGACTGCGTCGTCTACAACCCGAAGTGGCCCGACGTCGACGAGATGGTGCGCATCCTCGAGTCGGGTGTGAACATCGTGTCGACGGCCGGGTTCATCACCGGTCACGCCCTCGGCGCCGGACGGGATCGCGTCATCGAGGCCTGTCGACGAGGTGGTTCGTCGATCTTCGGATCCGGCATGAATCCCGGCATGGCCAATCTGCTCGGGATCGTTTCGACCGGTGTGTGCGATCGCATCGACTCGGTGCGGATGCTCGAGTCGGTCGACTCGACCGGGTACGACTCGGCGGACACCGAGTTGTCGGTCGGGTACGGCCGTCACCCCGACGATCCCGATCTGCCGGCCATGACCCGCGCCGGCACCGCCGTGTTCGGTGATGCCGTGCACCTGCTCGGTCGCGCGCTGGGGGTCGAGTTCGACGAGGTCCGCTGCGAGACCGAGTACGCGGTGACCACCGAGTTCCTCGATCTCGGTTCGTGGTCGATCGAGGCCGGCATGGTGGCCGGAGTGTCGGCCTCGTGGCAGGGATGGGTCGGTGACCGCTGCGTGGTGTCCTGCGATGTGCGGTGGCGTAAGGGACGCACCCTCGACCCCGACTGGCGCGTCGAGCACGGCTACGTGGTGGAGATCGCCGGTATGCCGTCGGTGCGCACCAAACTCGAGGTGTTCCCACCGGCCGACTTCGTGGCCGAGTCGTTCAGTGACTACATGGTCCTCGGCATGGTGATGACGGCCATGCCGGCGATGAACGCCATCGACGTAGTGTGCGACGCCGCTCCCGGCATCGTCACCTACCTCGACCTGCCGCTGCCGGCACTGGGGGGTTGGGTGCCGCGCTGAGCGCGGTCACTCGATGACGACGACGACGTCCCCGGAGCCCACCGAGTCGCCGGGAGCCACCTTGATCTCCTTGATCGTGCCGGCCTTGTCGGCGGCGATGTTGTTCTCCATCTTCATCGCCTCCAGCACGCACACCGTGGAGCCGACCTCGACCTCCTGACCGACCTCGACCAGCACCTTGACGATCGTGCCCTGCATCGGAACGGTGACGGCGCCCGAGCCGCCGCCGGCTCCGCCTCCGGCACCGCCCGAGGAACGACGTGGACGTGCTCCGCCGCCGGCCGAACCGCCCGCGGCGACCCCGGCTCG
>JBJTGD010000288.1:0-10670 GCA_046093735.1 Acidimicrobiia bacterium
GTTCGAGTTCCCGCCGGCCGAGACCTGAACGAAGGTGCCGGATGGCTCGTCGAGCTGGCCATGGACGTTGCTTCCCCAGCACACGATCGATTCGGCGGCGTCGATGGCGCATGAATGGGTGTAGGCGGCGGTCACCATCCGATAGCCGATGCCCGGCGGCGGCGTGGCCCTACCATCGCCGTTCTCGCCCCAGCACACGATGGCGCTCGTCGAGTCGATGGCACAGGTGTGGGTGCGACCGGCGGCCACCTGTTGGAACCCGGTGCCGGTCGGTGGGGTGGCCTGTCCGGCCCAGTTGGCGCCCCAGCACACGATGGCACCCGTGCCGTCCAGCGCACATGAGTGGTAGTCGCCCGACGCCACCTGGGTGAACCCGGTGCCGGTCGGCGCATCGGCGACCACACCGCTGCCCGACTGCACCCCAGCCACGTACGTGTTGGCCCCCCAACAGGTGATCGAACCGTCGAGTCCCAGCGCGCAGGTGAAGAAGGCGCCAGCGGTGACCGCCGCGAACGTCGAACCCGTCGGAGGCACGGCCGGATCGGTGAGGTACGGCGCGAACGGGGCGAAGTTCGATCCCCAGCACGCGAGGGAGTTCGTCGGGGCCAGCGCGCAGGCGTGGTAGCGACCGGCAGCGATGTCGATGAACGACCCCGCCGGGGCGGTCGACTGTCCGTCGGAGTCAGAGCCCCAGCAGACCACCGAGGAGTCGGGGGCGAGAGCGCAGGCGAACTCCTTGCCAGCGGCCACGTTGGTTGGTGGGGCCAGCACGGCATCGACCGACGACAGCGGCAGGAGCATCGCAATGGCTGCGACGACGACGGCGAGGCCGATGCCGAGTCGCAAGGAGCGGAGTGTCGAACCGAGTTGCATACGTCGACAGTAGTGGTCGGCGCAGTCGGTCCTCAGAGTTCGGACTCGCGGTTCGGTTCCGGGGGGAACTGCACATCGGGTGCGTGCCGCAGCGCACGGATGCCCTCCACGGCACCGACACCGCGCACCGACACCGCTCGGGCGGGACCGGCCACCACCCAGTCGGGGACGCCGGCGAGAGCCGAGGGGTGGGCGAGCAACTGACCCGGATCGGCCTCGTCGCACAGACGGGCCGCCAGGTTCACCGGCCGGCCGATGTAGTCGTCACCGTCGAAGAGGAGGGCGATGCCGCTGGCCACACCGGCGCGCAGGTCGATGGCGAAGGATTCGAATCGTCCCGTCAACTCGGCGACGGTGGCCACGATCGGACCGGGCTTCACGCCGACGAGCAGCACACCGTCACCCAGCCACTTGGCCACCCGCACTCCGCGTCGGCCCGCCACTTCCTTGACCAAGGTGCGGAACACCTCGAGGGCGCGCACGGCTCGGCGTGGTCCGTGACGCTCGGTGAGCGCCGTGAATCCGCAGATGTCGATGAAGGCGAACGTGCGCTCGAGTTCAACGGGCCCGCCGGTGGGGGGCACGTCCTCGGGACGTTCGGTGCCGAGTCCCGTGGCCGGTCGGGGCGTCAGCGGACCGGCGGCATTGGGGTCCTCGGCGTGGTCCTCGGTGTGGTCCTCGAGTTCTGGTCTGATCGCGTCAGGCATGGTGCTCCGAGGATGGCACGGATCGACATCGTTCGCGCTTCGAGTTCCCGGGGTTCGGGGGGATTTCACCCCCCATTCACCCTCATGTCGTGCGTCGTCGGTCAGGCCGGCATGCGTCGCGGGCGACCCAGCGCCTCCTGGGCGGCGCTGGCCACCAGGGCGCCGGACCGGTCGTGGATCGTGGCGATCGACAGGCCACGGGCATCGGCGATGCCCCGTCCGGAGAGATCGAAGTACAGCCAGTCATCGACGCGGAACGGACGATGGAACCACAACGCGTGGTCGAGGCTGGCGGTCATGAACGTGTCCCAGTCGCCGATGAGCGAGTGGCCGGTCAGCGCCGCGCCGAGCAGGTGCTCGTCGGAGAGATAAGCCAGCGCGCAGGCGTTGAGCACCGGATCGTCATCGAACGATTCGAGACTGCGCATCCATGCGCACGTCGCCATGTCCGACTCGTCGCGCTGCGCCCGGGTCTGGAAGAACAGCGGCGTCTCGTCGTCGACGAGTTCGTCGATGTCCGGACGATCGTCACCGGGCGGCGGACCCGGTCGTTCCTCGCACTCCTCGGGAGAATGGAAACTGGCGATGAGGTCGAGGATCGCGCCGTGTTCCTGCGATGCGGTCACCCTGCGGGTGGAGAACGAGCCACCGTCGCGGATGCGCTGCACCTCGTAGAGCACGGGCGCGCTCTCGTCGCCCTGACGCACGTAATATGCGTGCAAAGAGTGCGGGATCTTCGCGGCGTCGACGGTGAGGCTGGCGGCGCGCAGGGCCTGGGCCACGGCCTGACCGCCGTAGATGCGACCCCATCCGGTGTGCGCACTGGGGGCCAGGAAGGCGTCGGGACTGACGGCGTCGAGCGTGAGCAGGGTGCGCAGGTCGGTGGCGAGGGGGAGTTGCAGGGTCACTGCTCCACGTTGGCACGCCGACGACGCCTCTATCCACCGCCGTCATCAGCCGGACTCCTAGCGTTTTTCGGTCGCCGAACTCCGGCGCACGGCAGGGAGGGAGTCATCATGAACATGACGAAGAAGTTGCTCGTCGAGGCGATCGGGACCTTCTGGCTCGTCCTCGGCGGATGTGGTTCGGCAGTGCTGGCCGCCACGTTCTGGCCCGACAAGAACGGACCGTTCTTCGGTATCGGTCTGGTCGGTGTGTCGTTGGCCTTCGGCCTCACCGTGCTCACCATGGCCTATGCCATCGGCCACATCTCGGGTGGCCACTTCAATCCGGCGGTCACCGTCGGGCTGTGGGTCTCGAAGCGCTTCCCGACCAAGGAGGTGTTGCCCTACGTCATCGTGCAGGTCATCGCCGCCATCCTCGCCGCACTGGTCATCTGGGCGATCGCCTCGGGGCGGGCCGGCTTCGACCTCAAGACGAACGGTCTCGCGGCCAATGGCTACGGCGACCATTCACCGGGCGGGTTCAACCTGGCTGCGGGTCTCATCACCGAGATCGTGATGACCGCCGGGTTCCTGTTCATCATCCTCGGGGCCACCGCCAAGAAGGCCGTCGGTGCTGCCGCTCCGCTGGCCATCGGCTTCGCGCTCACGCTCATCCATCTCATCTCCATCCCCGTCACCAACACGTCGGTGAACCCGGCCCGGTCGACCCGTCCGGCGGTGGTGCAGGGTGGATGGGCGCTCGGTCAGCTGTGGCTGTTCTGGCTGGCCCCGTTGGTCGGCGCCGTGGTGGCCGGTCTGGTGTGGCGCTACATCAGCCCGTCCGACAGCGTCCTCGACAACGAGCCCGAAGAGGCCCGCGCCTACTGAGGCTGCGTTCCGGGTCCGCGTCGCCCGCCGGTCTGCGCTCAGGCGTGGACCGGCGGGACGCGCTCGGCCCACGGTCGGGCAGCCTCGAGTTGTGCGGCCAGTCGCACCAGTAGGTCCTCGCGACCGAAGGCGGCCACGAACTGCACCCCGACGGGCAGACCGTCGGCGCTCCACCACAGCGGCAACGAGAGTGCCGGTTGACCGGTGACGTTGAACTGGGCCGTGTACTGCATCAGCGTGGTGACTCGCCCGAGGCCCTCGATCGGATCGCTCAAGTGGCCGAGCGGGGGAGGGGTGCCGTTGAGCACCGGACTGACGAGCAGGTCGAAGCCGTCGGCCCGGTCGACGGCGTCGTCGCGCCACCACTGCGCCACGCGGCGCGTCCATCCCTGTTGCCAGTAGACGGCATCGAGGTAGTCGACGGCACCGAACGACCGACCGATCGATGCGAACACGGCGTTGCCGGGCTCGACCTCGTCGTCGCCGATCTCCCGTCCCAGCACACGTCCCCACGTGGTGAGGTCGTGGGCGACATGCGCGGCCACGATCGTGGTGAAGGCGCCGATGAAGTGCTCCTCGGTCATGGCCTCGGGCCACGAGTGCTCGACGTCATGGCCGAGTCCGTCGAGCAGTTCGGCGACCGAGCGCACCGCCGCAGCGCACTCGGTCGAGGCCTCGACACCCGGCAACAGCGGATGGTCGAGCACTCCGATGCGCAGTCGTCCCGGATCGCGCCCGACCTCGTTCACCAGTGGACCGGCCAGGGGCGCGGTGCGGTAGAAGTCGCCGGCCACCGGCCCGCTCATGGCGTCGAGCAGCACGGCGGTGTCGCGCACGGTGCGACTCACCACGCCGTGCACGGTCGAGCCGGCCCACGAGTCGCTGATGTCGGGTCCCAGTGGGACCCGACCCCGCGTGGGTTTGAGTCCCACCAGTCCGCATTCGCTGGCCGGGATGCGAATCGAGCCTCCGCCGTCGCTGGCATGCGCGGCCGGCACCATGCGCGCCGCCACCGCAGCCGCTGACCCACCGGAGGAACCCCCGGTCGAGTGCGCGGTGTTCCATGGATTGCGCGACGCACCGTGCGCCGCCGGCTCGGTGGTGATGGTGGTGCCCAACTCCGGTGAGTTTGTGCGCCCGACGAACACCACGCCGGTGGCGCGCAGGCGGGTCGTGATGTCGTCGTCGCGGGTGGAAGTCCAACCGGCCGCCTTCAGGAACCCGGTGCCGCCGTGATGCGGATCGCCGGCGGAGAAGGTGTGCAGGTCCTTGAGCAGGAACGGCACACCGCGCAGCGGTCCGTCGGGTAGCGGTCCGGTGGCCTCGGACCGAGCGCGCTCGAATCGCTCGTGGATCACGGCGTTGACGGTCGGGTTGACCGCCTCGATACGGGCGATGGCGGCGTCGATGAGTTCGAGGGGTGTGGCCTCTCCCGTGCGCACGAGGGCGGCCTGTCCGGTGGCGTCGAGGCGGGCGAGTTCGTTGGCGGCGGTCATGGGCGGACGCTACCGGGGCGCACCGTCCGGTGTCTCGGTCCCGCCCGTCAGGCCGGCTGCCCGGTGATCGGTCGTCCGGCGCGCACGTCCCGCTTCACGCCGGACGGATCCTTGGTCAGCGAACCGTTGACGAAGACGTACTGCACGCCGGTGGAGAACTGTGCCGGCTTCTCCACGGTGGAGGCATCGGCGATGGTCGCCGGATCGAACACCGTGATGTCGGCGTCGGCGTCCATCTGCATCCGTCCCTTGCGGGCCAGTGCGGGAACGCGACGATCGAGACGACGGGCGGGGTTGATCGTGCACTTGGCCAGCGCGTCGGACAGCGACAGGACGTTCAGGTCGCGCACGTAGGGACCGAGCAGACGGGCGAAGCAACCGGCACCCCGGGGGTGGTTGTTGTTCGCTGATTCCGGGATGGAGTCCGATCCCACCATCGTCCACGACGCCGAGGCCGCAGCATCGACGTCGGCCTGGGGGATGGCGTAGGCCACGACCAACTTGTTCTGCGCCTTGTAGCGGGTGAACGACGCTTCGGTCAGGCGCTCCGAGGTGCCCGCCACCTGCAGGTCGCCGTAGTCGATGCGAAAACGAGAGCGCCAGTCACCGTCGAACCGGGCCGAGCCGAGGTACGTCCCCCAGAACGTGTAGGGATAGAAGCAGCCGGTGATGTCGAGTCCCTCGCGGCGAGCGGTCTCGATCCGATCCATCGCCTCGGGCATCACATGCGTGGCCATCGAGGGGATGTGGTCGATGTGCAGCGACACGCCGGTCTCCCGGGCCACACGCAGCACCTCGTCGATGGCGTCGAGCGACGACTTGCCCGCCGGTCCCGGTGACGAGAAGCGGATGTGGGTGAACAAGGGCATCTGCGCCGCTTCAGCCACCTTTCCGAGTGCCACGTACTCGTCGAAGCCGATCCACGGTGCGTACTCGGGATCGATGGCCACGCCGATCCAGCCGGCATCGAGTTGCTGATCGAGGTCGTCGCGCAGTCGCGACAACTGCGATGCCGACGGCGTCGAGCGCACGCCGATCGAGTCCCGGTACCACTGATCGGAGAACGCACCTCCGAAGTTGACCGGTGGGGTGTTGCGACCCCGGTAGCCGGCGAAGAAGTCGGCGGCATCCACCGGTGTCTTGATGCCGTGCATGCCGAGATTGGTGGTGACCCCGTCGCCGATTTTGTACCAGACGCCGTACGGGTTCGGTTCGTAGGACAGGACGTCGATGAAGCCAGGAGCCACCACGAGATCGGTGGCGTCGACTGTGGCCTTCCCCACGATCGGATCAGTGGTGATCAGCGCGATGCGGTCGCCGAGCAACCCGACATTGGCCACGGCGTCGTAGCCGCTGGCCGGATCCATGACCCTCCCTCCGATGATGACGGTGTCGAACACCGCCGAGGACGGCGGGGGCTGGTACTCGGGGGTCAGTTTGGGCGGATCGATCCGCTCGGGTTCGCGCACCTTGACCGAACTGCCCGAGGAGGATCCGCAACCGGCGGCCACGGCGGCGGCGGCCACGAGCCCGGCCCCACCGAGCAGGAGGAAGCGCCGACGATCCATGGGGGGAATGGGCCCGTTCGCCACGCGGCGAGGCTACCGGTGGGTCGGTCGTCGTCCCGGTCGCCCTCAGTCGTCGAGCACCGCGCCGCACAGGTGCGCCGCCGCCCACAGGCGATCGATGGTGTCGGGCGAGACCTCGTCGAAGAGTCGGTCCAACGAGACGTGGAGCGGGGGCAGTTCGTCCATGGCCCAGCGCGAGAACATCCCGGCGTCGGCCCACGCCGCCACCTTCGCTCCTTCGGGCCCGAACGGGAAGCCGCCGACGGCGGCGATCACCCGACGGAACCGCTCCCACTCCATCGATTCGCCGAGATCACGGGTGGCGTCGGCGACCGACGCGGCCGTGGGTCGTTCGCCGAGCGAAGCGGCGGCCGGATGGAGGCGGACGATCGTCGTCCAGTCGAACACGTCCTCGAGTCGGCCGAGGATCACCGCGAGCCACGAGCAGAAGACGAAGCGCGTCATCGACTCCGACGGTGGAGGGGTGGCCAGACCCAGCACCCGCCGACACGAGTCGGGCACGCGGCCGGTCTGCGGTTCGATGTCGGGGCCGAATTCGTGCACCACTCCGTGCTCGTCCTGCACCACGGTGGCCGAGACCCCGGCACGACTCACGAGGTGGACCACTCCACCGTGCCACGCGTGCTCTGCTTCACGACGCGTCACCGAGGCGGGAGCCCGCACGCCGACCATGGAGGCGTCCATCGGCGCCCGACGTCCGCACAGCGCGTCGACCGGGTGATCGTCGAGGACGGGTTCGGCCCGGACGGCGCCGCCGAGATCGACGACCAGCACCAACGCATGCGCAGTGGCGTCCGATACCAGTGCTCGCGCCAATGCCGAGGGATCGGCGGGATCGACGTCGTCGGGCACGGGGATGTCGAGAGTGGGGACGAGAGTGGTCGGTGGCATCGGGCGCCCTCCGGATCGCGTGGCCAGAGGCGGCCGACGGACCGCGAGGGTCGGCAGTGTGACGCGGCGCGGGCGCCGCGGGAAGTCCCGTTCGGATCAGTCGAACAAGGAGCCCTGGGCTGGATGGCGGAGGTCGATCATGGCGGTGAGGACCGCCACGGTCACCCGGGTGTCGGCCAGCGCACGGTGGGCACTGTCGTGGTCGATCCCCAATGCCGCGGCGCACGCAGCCAGCGTGTGACGCCGTTGCTCGGAGAGGACGGCGCGGGCCAACTCGAGGGTGCACAACGAAGAGGTCTCGGGCAGCTCCAGGCCCGCGGCGGCCAGCTCGGTCGACAGGAAGGCCTCGTCGAACGAGAGGTTGTGGGCACACACCATGTGACCATCGAGACGCGCCAACAGTTCGGGTGCGATGGAAGCGAACGTGGGCGCGTCGAGCAGATCGTCGGCGGTGATGCCGTGGATGTGAGTGGCACCCGGATCGCGCCCGGGATCCACGAGCGTGGACCATTCGTCGTTGACGGTGCCGTCGGGTGCGCAGCGGATGACGGCGACTTCGATGACGCGATCGACAGATGGGTTCAGGCCGGTGGTCTCGACGTCGACCACGGCGAAGGGCATCGTCGGCGGCGACTCGGACCAGACGGCGGCGTCGACGCGCTGCAGCGGAGAGACGCGTCGAGTCGCCGTGTCCTTGGTGCCCATGGGACGAACCCTAGGTCCGGCCTGTGACGGCACCGATGACGCTCAACCGTCGAGGGGACCGTCCAGCAGTTCGGTGACGACGGCCGCGATCTCGCTGCGCTCGGAGCGGGTGAGGGTGATGTGTCCGAAGATCGGATGACCGCGCAACGCCTCGATCACCGCCATCACGCCATCGTGGCGACCGACGCGCAGGTTGTCGCGTTGGGCGACATCGTGGGTGAGAACCACCCGGCTGCCCTCACCCAGTCGACTGAGTGCCGTGAGCAGCACCGGGCGCTCCAGGTTCTGCGCCTCGTCGATGATGACGAACGTGTCGGTGAGGCTGCGACCGCGGATGTGGGTGAGCGGGAGCACCTCGAGCAGTCCGCGATGCACCACCTCGTCGATGATCTCCGGACCGGTGATCGCTTCGAGGCCGTCGAGCACGGCAGCCGACCACGGACTCATCTTCTCGAACTCGTTGCCCGGCAGGTAGCCCAGGTCTTGGCCGCCTACGGCATAGAGCGGCCGAAACACCACCACCCGCTTGTGGATCCGTTGCTCGAGCACCGACTCCAGTCCGGCGGCGAGAGCCAGCACGCTCTTGCCGGTGCCGGCGGGGCCGCCCAGCGAGACGATGCCCACCGTCGGATCGGCGAGCAGGTCGATGGCGATCCGTTGCTCGGCGGAGCGGCCGCGCACGTCGAACAGGTGACCGTCACGGCGCACCAGGTGGAGCGACTTGTCCGGATGCACCCGGGCCAGCGCTGATTGCGAACCGGCATGGAGCACCACGCCGGTGTGGCAGGGGAGATCGCGCGCCCGCTCGTCGTCGACCGAACCGGCGTCGAACAGCGCGTCGATGAGTGCGCTCTCGCATTGCAGGTCCACCAGGCCCGTCCAACTGTCGTCCGAGGCGAGTTCGTTGCGGTACTCGTCGGCCGACAGTCCCACGATCGACGCCTTGAGACGGAGCGGGAGATCCTTGGTCACCACGGTGACGTCGTTGCCCTCGGCGGCGAGGTTGCGAGCCACGGCGAGGATGCGGTGATCGTTGGTATCGCCGGCCAGCGTGGGTGGAAGGGCGCCGAGATCCTGATGATTGATCTCGACGCGCATGGTCCCACCGTGATCGTTGACCGATACGGGTTCCATGAGGGTGCCGTGCTGCACCCGCCACCGCTCGAGTTGTCGCAGCGCCTGCCGAGCCGACCAACCCAGTTCGGGGTGATTGCGCTTCGACTCCAGTTCGAGGACGACGACGACCGGCAGCACGACATCGTGCTCCTCGAATCGGGTCATTGCCTTCGGGTCTGCCAGGAGGACGGAGGTATCGAGCACGTAGAGACGACGATCGTGCGAGGTCACGAGACTCCTGCGAGGTGCGGGCGGTCCATGGCTGGGTGCTGCGGGTCGAGGTGTTGCGGGGCCGGCGACGTCGGCGGCTCGCTCATCCTTCACGTTTCCGAGACGGACGGCGCGGATACCCGACCCTGCCGGTCGTGGTTCACAGACCGGTCATCAGCCGGAACACCTCACCGACCTCGACCCCGGTGCGTTCACCGACGGTGAGGGCGTGCTGACGGACGCGCTCGGCGAACGTCCGGCGAGTGTGCTCGTCGTCGGGATCGATCCCGTGGGTGGTGACGAACTGACTGGCGTGGGCGCACAGGGCGTCGACCTTGGTGTCGATGAACGCCGTGATGTCCTCCACATGGTCGGGTTCCTCCGCCTCGAACAGCAACAGGGCGTCGGGTCGATGCACGTCGAGACCGTGATGGCCGAAGTAGTGGGGATCGCGGGCGGCCACGATGGCGTCGATCGCCAGCCACCCGGCGTTGCGATGATCGGGGTGCAGGCGGTAGCGCTTCCACGGGTCATGGGCCAGGACCACCGCCGGTGACAGCGAACGGATCCACCACGTGACCTGATCACGGACATGGAGGGTGGCCTGCAACTCTCCATCGGTGTGGTCGAGCATCACGACCTTGCCCGTCGAGCCGAGTCGGCGGGCGGCTTCGACCTGCTCGTCGCGGCGACGTCGGATCAGGTCCGCAGTGTCGGCCGAGGCGTCCCATGTCCCCTTGGCGCCATCGGTGAGCACGAGGTGATTGACGACGCAGCCGGCGGCCGCCCACTTGGCCAGGGTCCCGCCGCACTGGAACTCGGCATCGTCCGGATGGGCCACGATGGCCAGCGCGCTCGACGGCACTGGCAGATCCCGAGTCGACATGGGACCGGGAGGGAGGTCGCCCAGAGGGAGGGCGGGCCGCTCGCTCACCCGGTCGTGCACCACTGCGGCGTGACCAGATCGGCGGGGACGTCCACATCCCATCCGAGTCGTTCGTCGCGCTCGATGTGCACGGCGTCGACGCGACGCTGCGCCTCGTCGACATGCCGACCGAACGATCCCGGGCCGTAGGCGAACTCGAAGCCACTGTCGGTGGGGAGGACGATCACGTTGGTGCCGTCGTCACGTCGGTCGGGGACGAGCGTGATGCCGTCGCGAGCTGCGAGATGAGCGAGGTCGCGGGCGTGGGGCAGGTCGGCGTGCACGACGATGGCGCGGCCGATGTCGAGGTGCGCGAGATCGGTGACGCCCTCGGCCACGGCACCGTTGAGACCACGGCCCGGCTTCCACAACACGTTGGCACCGAC
>JBJTGD010000289.1:0-8031 GCA_046093735.1 Acidimicrobiia bacterium
CCCCCGATCTCGCCCTCGGCTCCTTCTCCGACGACCCGCCGTGGATCGTCGACCCCGACGCCATGCCGTGGCGTGATGTCGTCGATGCTGTGCGCTGGACGACCAGGCGTCGCCTGCCCGAGCTGACCCGACCCCGACGAGTGCCGCACGTGGGGCGGGTCAGCTCGGGCAGGCGACGCCTGGTCGTCCAGCGCACAGCATCGACGACATCACGCCACGGCATGGCGTCGGGGTCGACGATCCACGGCGGGTCGTCGGAGAAGGAGCCGAGGGCGAGATCGGGGGGTGGTGCCGCCATCGGGGCGAGTGTACGGGCGGGTCGTATCGGACCCTCCCGAGGGCGATCAGAGATAGCCGCGCACGATGGAGAGGATCGGTTCGGCCAACTCCGGCCGACACACGAGCAGGTCGGGCGACCACGGGTCGGCGTTGTTGTAGCGCAGTGGCGAGCCGTCGACGCGCGATGCATGCAGCCCGGCGGCCAGCGCCACCGCAGCGGGCGCGCAGTTGTCCCACTCGTACTGACCGCCGGCGTGCAGGTAGAAGTCGGCCTCGCCGCGCACCACCGCCATGGCCTTGGCGCCGGCCGATCCCATCTCGAGATAGGTGGCTCCGAAGTGCTGGGCCACGAGCATGGTGATCATCGGAGCCCGGGAACGACTCACCACCATGCGGATCGGTGCGCTCTCGTCACGGGGCGGGACCACCTCGGGCGTCTCGGTGGTGAACACGCGACCGATGGCGGACTGAGCCACGGCCCCCACCACTGGATGGCCGTCGATGGCGAGCGCCACGTGCACCGCCCAGTCGCTGCGTCCCTCGCCGAACTCGCGGGTGCCGTCGAGCGGATCGACGATCCACACCCGTTCGCAGTCCAGTCGTCGGCGATCGTCGCGACCCTCCTCGGACAGCACGGCGTCGTCGGGGCGCAGTTCGGCCAGTGCCTGCACCAACCACACGTGTGACTCACGGTCGCCGGCGGCCTTGATCGTGCGCTGGTCGGCGCCCTGCAGGGTCAGTTCCTGGCGCAGGCCGAGCAGCATCTCGCCGGCCGTTCCGGCCAGGGAGGCCGCGATCTCGCCGTCGGTGGCGCGGGCGTCGATGGGCATCGGGCGACCCTAGGCGACGGTTCGGTCAGGCTCCGCGACCGAGTTCCACGGCGCGACCCACCAGTCGACGCACTGCGTCCTCGTCGGCGCCGTCGGCCACCAGCGCGCCGATCCGGTCCTCGACATCGGCCGCCAGTCGTTCGTCGATGACCGGCGAGTCCGGCACCGAAGAGGGTGGGGGAGAGACCGAGGACACGAGGACGAGGGCCAACGCGGCCACGGCGGTGATCAGTCCGAACGTCATGGCTGCGCCGTTGCTGCTGCGGATCGATCCCACGATCATCCCGGCGATGCCGAGGACGAACACCACCAGCACGATGCGCCGCACCAGACGCGGGTCGATGCGGGCCGCTGCGGGTTCGGCGAGGGACGGTCGCGGGTTCATCGGGTCAGTGGCTTGTACTCGATGCGGTGGGGCTGATCGGCGTCGGCGCCGAGCTCCTTGCGCCGATGCGCCTCGTACTCGCTGAAGTTCCCCTCGAACCACCGCACCTGGGAGTCACCCTCGAAGGCGAGCACGTGGGTGGCGATGCGGTCGAGGAACCACCGATCGTGGCTGATGACGACGGCGCAACCGGCGAACGCCTCGAGGCCGTCCTCCAGAGCGCGCAGGGTGTCGACGTCGAGGTCGTTAGTGGGTTCGTCGAGCAGCAGCACGTTGCCGCCCCGGGCCAGCACCTTGGCCAGATGCACCCGGTTGCGTTCACCACCCGAGAGCACACCGACCTTCTTCTGCTGATCGGAGCCCTTGAAGTTGAACGAGGCCACGTAGGCCCGGCCGTTCATCTCCCGGGTGCCGAGTTTGACCGTGTCGCGCCCGTCGGTGATCTCCTCGTAGACGGTGCGTTCGGGATCGAGGCTGTCGCGGCTCTGGTCGACGTAGGCGAGGTCCACCGTCGGACCCACCCGGAGTTGACCGCCATCGGGCTGCTCATCGCCGGTCAGCATCCGGAACAGAGTCGTCTTGCCCGCGCCGTTCGGACCGATGACGCCCACGATGCCGGCTCGGGGCAGTGAGAAGGAGAGGTCCTCGATCAGCAGCCGGTCACCGAATCCCTTCTGGAGATGCTCGGCCTCGATCACCTGATCGCCGAGGCGCTGGCCGGAGGGGATGAAGATCTCCAACGCGTCGCCACGACCCTGATCGGCCTGGGACTCGGCCAGCAACTGCTCGTAGGCCGACAGACGGGCCTTGCCCTTGGCCTGTCGGGCCTTGGGGGCCATGCGCACCCACTCCAGCTCGCGGGCCAGAGTGCGGGCCCGCGACGACTCCTGCTTCTCCTCCATGCGGAGACGGTCCTGCTTCTTCTCCAGCCACCCCGAGTAGTTGCCCTCGAAGGGGATCCCGCGACCATGGTCGAGCTCGAGGATCCACTTGGCCACGTTGTCGAGGAAGTAGCGGTCGTGGGTGATGGCGATGACGGTGCCCGGGTAGTCGCGCAGGAACCGCTCCAGCCACGCCACCGACTCGGCGTCGAGATGGTTGGTGGGCTCGTCGAGCAGCAGCAGATCCGGTCGGGACAGCAGGAGTCGGCACAGTGCCACCCGTCGTCGCTCGCCGCCCGAGAGCGTGGAGACATCGGCATCGCCCGGGGGCAATCGCAGCGCGTCCATGGCGATCTCGATCGTGCGCTTGAGGTCCCACGCACCGGAGGCCTCGATCTTCGCCTCGAGGTCGGCCTGCTGTTCGCCCAACTTCTCGTAGTCGGCCTCAGGATCGGCCCATCCGGCCAGGACCTCGTCGTAGCGCTCCAGCAGGGTGGCGACCTCGCCGAGACCGTCCATCACGTTGCCGGTGACGTCCTTGTCGGGATCGAGGTGCGGTTCCTGCTCCAGCAGGCCGACGGTGAAGCCGGGGGTGAGTCGCGCCTCACCGGTGTACCCGTCGTCCAGTCCGGCCATGATCCGCAGCAGCGACGACTTCCCGGAACCGTTGGCACCGATGACGCCGATCTTGGCGCCCGGATAGAAGGAGAGGCTGATGTCGGTCAGCACCTCCCGATCCGGAGGGTGGAATCGACCGACCTTGTGCATCGTGTAGATGAACTGCGCGCCCATGGGCGGCAAAGGTACCCGTCCGGACCGGGCCGGGACGCGCCGGTGGCCCCCCCCAGCGGGGCCCCGGGGGCTGCGCGGGACAGCGGGGGGGGAGCGGCGGGCGCGACGCTTGGTCGCACGCTTCTTCGCCGGAGCGGCCTTCTTGGTGGCGCGCTTCTTGGTGGCCCGCTTCTTGGCCGGAGCCTTCTTGGCGGTGCGCTTCTTGGTGGCCCGCTTCTTGGCCGGAGCGGCCTTCTTCGCGGTGCGCTTCTTGGTGGCCCGCTTCTTGGCCGGTGCCGCCTTCTTGGCCGCACGCTTCTTCGTCGCCCGCTTCTTGGCCGGAGCGGCCTTCTTCGCGGTGCGCTTCTTCGTCGTGCGCTTCTTGGCTGGCGCCGCCTTCTTGGTCGTCCGCTTCTTCGCAGGAGCGGCCTTCTTCGCGGTGCGCTTCTTGGCGGGGGCCTTTCGAGCTGCCCGCTTCTTCACTGCTGCCATTCTCGCCTCCTCGGCGTGTTCATGGTCATGTCACTGGTACCAACAACAGCTGCATGAGTTTCACTGCAGAGCCCCGCGCACGTGGTGTGTACGTCGGTGCAACTGAAACGGTAGTCACAATGCACACGCGAATGGTGAATACACGTGATTCGGCGTGTGTTCGCGTGCGGTGATGGTCGGTGATGACCTGTGATGCCCGGTACTCGCGCACTGCGCACGTCTCGTCGTCGTGATCGTCGGTGCGGTGCGCGTCGAGGAACACCGCACGGGCATGTGTGGCACGCCCGAAGTTATCCACAGGCGAAAACCCTTGTCCTGCTTGATGAATCGCCGTTCCGGACCATGCGCCGTACTGTGCGGAACATGAGCGCATTCCACGACGATCGCGAGCGGGACTGCACCGAACTGCTGCAGACGCTCATCCGGAACGCCTGTGTCAACGACGGGACGCCCGACTCGGGCCACGAGTCGCGCAGCGCCGATGTGTTGGCGTCGTTCCTCGAAGGTCCGGGACTCGAACTCGAACGGTTCGAGGGTGCGCCGGGTCGCGCCAGTCTGGTGGCGCGCATCGAGGGCACCGATCCCGACGCGCCGACGCTGCTGCTGCTGGGCCACACCGACGTGGTGCCGGCCAACCCCGACCACTGGCAACGCGATCCGTTCGGTGGCGAGCTGGTCGACGGAGAGGTGTGGGGACGCGGTGCCATCGACATGCTCAACCTGACGTCGTCGATGGCCGTCGCGCTGCGCAACCTCGCCCGGGGCGGCTTCCGGCCCCGGGGCTCGCTCGTCTACGTGGCGGTGGCCGACGAGGAGGCCAACGGCACGGTGGGTGCCGATCACCTGGTGACCCACGAGGCCGATCACGTGATGGCCGACTTCGTCATCACCGAGTCGGGTGGGATCCCCCTGCCGAGTCCGTCGGGTCTCAAGCTTCCCGTGCTGGTGGGTGAGAAGGGTCTTCACGCGCTGCGTCTGCGCATCGGCGGTACCGCCGGACACGCCTCCCAGCCCTATCGCACCGACAACGCGCTGGTGACCGCGGCCGAGGTGGTGCGTCGCATCGCCGACTTCGAACCCGCCACCCACATCCACGACATCTGGCGCCGGTTCATCGGGGCTATGGGCTATCCCGACGAGATCACCGGTCCGTTGCTCAGCGAGGACGGCCTCGACGATGCACTCGGCATGCTGCCTCTGAGCATGGCCCGTCAGTTCCATGCCTGCACCCACAACACCTATGCGCCGACGATGCTGCGAGCCGGCACCAAGATCAATGTGATCCCCGACTCGGTCGAGCTGGAGATCGACATCCGCACGCTGCCCGGTCACGGGACCACCGAGGTGCTGGCCGAACTCCGACTGGCCCTCGGCGATCTGGCTGATGCCGTCACCGTCGAGACGCTGCTCGACGACCCCTCCAGCCAGTCACCGATCGAGACCCCACTGTGGGACACCTTGGCGCGGGTCACCAAGCGGTGGTACCCCGAGTCGGAGACCGTGCCCTTCCTCACCGTGGGCGCCACCGATGCCCGGTTCTTCCGCCGTCGCGACAGCGTGGCCTACGGCTTCGGTCTGTTCAGCGAGAAGTTGTCGTTCGAGCGGTTCGGCACGATGTTCCACGGTGACGACGAGCGCATCGACACCGCGTCGCTCGGTCTGTCGGTGGAGATGTTCGAGGCCGTGGCCGACGACCTGCTGACGGCGAGGTCCTGATCGGAACGACCCGGACGACCCGGCTCAGATCCCGCCGAGCGCCTCGTCGAGCAGTTCCTGGGCCTCGGCGGCATGGATGGCCGAGGCGCCGGCGGCGGGGCTGGCCGACTCGCGTCGGCTGGCCCGTCGGATGTCGTGCGTCTCCTCGTACACGCCGTAGAGGTTCCCCTTGATGTGGTTCCAGGCCCCCATGTTCTCGGGCTCCTCCTGCAACCACACGATCTCGTCGGCATTGGCGTAGCGCTCGATGATCCGGGCCACATCGTCGAACGGCCACGGGTACAACTGCTCGATGCTCACAATGGCCACCGGGGCCTGCCGTGCGTCACGCTCGGCTCGGGCCTCGACCCCGATCTTCCCGGAGGCGAAGACGATGCGACGGATCGTGGCCGGATCGGAGACCCCGGGATCGTCGAGGAGTTCCTGGAACGATCCGTGGACGAGGGCCTCCACCGAGCTGCGCGTGCTCTTGGCCCGCAACAACGACTTCGGGGTGAACACGATCAGCGGCTTGCGCACCTCGCGGTGCATCTGCCGGCGCAACAGATGGAACAATTGCGCCGCCGTGGTGGCGTTGCACACCTGGATGTTGTCGCCGGCCGCCAGGGTGAGGAAGCGCTCGATGCGGGCCGAGGAGTGCTCGGGTCCCTGACCCTCGTAGCCATGGGGCAGCAGCATGACCAGACCGGATCGTTGGTTCCTCTTGTCCTCGGCGGCCTCCACGAACTGATCGATGATGACCTGGGCGCCGTTCATGAAGTCCCCGAACTGCGCCTCCCACACCACGAGGGCGTCGGTGTTCTCCACCGAGTAGCCGTACTCGTAGCCGAGCACAGCGAACTCCGAGAGTTCCGAGTCGTAGATCCAGAAGCGCGCTCCGTCCCGGGCGGCGTTGGTCAACGGGATGGTGACGTCGCCGGTCTGGTGGTCGACCAGCGCGGCGTGACGGTGCGAGAAGGTGCCGCGCCGCGAATCCTCACCCGAGACCCGCACCGAGGTGCCCTCGTGGAGCAGGGTGCCGAAGGCGAACGCCTCGGCCAGGGCCCAGTCGACCTCGCCGTCGGTGGAGAACATCTTGCGACGGGCGGCGAACTGGGTGGCCAGCTTGGGATGGATGGTGAAGCCCTCGGGCACCGTCTCCATGGCATCGAGGACCTCGTCCAGCACTGCACGTGGCACCCCGGTGTCGACGTGGGGGAGCACGCCGGCGAAGCGCCGCTCGGGGACCGAGACGAGGGGAGGGGGCTTGTGGGCCCGCGTCTCGTCGAGGGCGGACTGGAGACGCTGCTGGAAGTCCTCCAGCGCAGCCTCGGCCGCTTCGAGCGAGATGTCACCGCGGCGCATCAGGGCCTCGGTGTAGAGCTTGCGGATCGAGCGCCGCTCGTCGATGAGTCGATACATCAGCGGTTGGGTGTAGCTCGGGTCGTCGCCCTCGTTGTGGCCGTGGCGTCGGTAGCAGACCATGTCGATGACGACATCGCGGTTGAAGGTCTGGCGGTACTCGAAGGCCAGGCGGGCCACGCGCACGCACGCCTCCGGATCGTCGCCGTTCACGTGGAAGATCGGGGCCTGGACCATCTTGGCCACATCGGTCGAGTACACCGACGAACGGGCGGCCGAAGGATTGGTGGTGAACCCCACCTGGTTGTTGATGATCAGGTGGATCGTGCCGCCCACCCGGTACCCGGTGATGCCCGAGAGGTTGAGTGTCTCGGCCACCACGCCTTGACCGGCGAAGGCGGCGTCACCGTGCACCAGCACCGGCAGCACCGGATACGACCCTGGCGGTTCGATGCGATCCATCTTGGCCCGAACCATGCCCACGACCACCGGGTCGACGGCCTCGAGGTGCGACGGATTGGCGGCCAGCGTCACCGGGATCGAGTTGCCCGCGACACTGGTGAAGGTGCCGGTCTGCCCCAGGTGGTACTTCACGTCACCCGATCCTTGGATCGACTCGGGATCGATGTCGCCCTCGAACTCGGTGAACAACTGCTCGTAGGACTTGCCCACGATGTTCACCAGCACGTTGAGTCGACCGCGGTGGGCCATGCCCAGCACCACGCTGTTCAGGTGTGAGTCGGCAGCGGCCGAGAGCACGGTGTCGAGCAGCGGGATGGCCGACTCGCCACCCTCCAGGCCAAAGCGCTTCTGCCCGAGGTACTTGGTGGCGAGGAAGCGTTCGAGGGCCTCGGCGGCATTGAGTCGCTCGAGGATGTGGCGCTGTTCCTCCGGGGTGGTGGTGCGGGCCACGCCCTCGACGCGCTCCTGGATCCACCGCTTCTGTTCAGGATCCTGGATGTGCATGTATTCGATGCCCACGGTGCGGCAGTACGACGAGCGCAGGACGTCGAGGATCTCGCCCAGCGTCATGCGCTCGCGCCCGGCCATCCCGCGCACGAGGAACTCGCGATCGAGGTCCCAGATGGTCAGGCCGTAGGCGGCGGGGTCGAGCTCGGGGTGCAGCTCGTGCTCCTCGAGACCGAGCGGATCGAGATCGGCATCGAGGTGGCCGCGCACGCGGTACGCGTTGATGAGTGACTGCACGCGCAGGTTCTTCTCGATCTGGTCGTCGACGCTGTCGGAGCGGTTGTGGTCCCGAGCCCACTCGACCGGCTCGTAGGGCAGTCCGAGTGACTGGAAGACGTCTTCGTAGAACCCGTGCTCGCCCATGAGG
>JBJTGD010000290.1:0-4914 GCA_046093735.1 Acidimicrobiia bacterium
CGGCGTTGGCGGCACGCGGCATCGGTGTCGAGTTGTGGAGCGCCACCTCCTACAAACGACTGCGGGAGGAGGCGCTGTCGACCGAACGCTGGAATCGGCTGCATCCGGCTGCGGCGCCGCGCCTGGCCGAGGTGACGTCCAAGTTGATGGCCGCCCCGGGACCGATCGTCGCTGTGACCGACTACATGAAGTCGGTGGCCGATCAGGTGGCGCCGTTCGTTCCCAAGCGCTTCATCGCCCTGGGCACCGACGGGTTCGGTCGCTCCGACACCCGTGACGCACTGCGTCGACACTTCGAGACCGATGCCGCCCATGTCGAGGTGGCGCTCCACAACTCGACGCCGATGCCGCGTGCCGCCAACGCCTCCTGCGCGTGGCGCGCTGCGGTGTGCGCGGTGCCCGAGAACACGATGGTGGCAACGGGCTCCACCCCATCGGGTGCCGGGGCCCAGCGGTAGAGCCCGCTCATGATGTCGTCGTCGGTCACGGTTGTCGGTCGCGCCGGCATGACGTAGTTCTCGTTGTAGGCGGTGACGTAGTAGAAGACCGACTCTCCTGAACTCCCGCCGTACATGCGCTCGAGGCCGCGCTTGATCACGGTGGCGAACTCGTAGGCGAAGGCCGGGTCGTACACCTGACAGGTGGGCACGGTGGAGGCCAGCACCGGGCTGTGGCCGTCGCAGTGCTGCAGACCCTCGCCGACCAGCGTCGTGCGACCGGCGGTGGCGCCGATGATGAACCCCTGGGCGCGCGAGTCGGCCGCTGCCCAGATGAGATCACCGACACGTTGGAAACCGAACATCGAGTACAGCGTGAAGAACGGCACCATGGGAACGCCGCGAGTGGCGTAACTGGCTCCGGCGGCCGTGAAGCTGGCCATCGAGCCCGCCTCGGTGATCCCCTCCTCGAGGAGCTGCCCGTCCTTGGCCTCGGTGTAGGAGAGCAACATCATGGCGTCCACGGGTTCGTACAACTGTCCCTGTGACGCGTAGATCCCGAACTCGCGGAACAGCGCGTCCATCCCGAAGGTGCGCGCTTCGTCGGGGATGATCGGCACGATGCGCGGACCGAAGGCCTCGTCGCGGGCCAGTCCGCGCAGCAGACGGGTGAAGGCCATCGGGGTCGACACCGCCTGCGTGTCCGAGCCCTGCTCGAACTCGTCGAACACCGTCGGCGACGGCAGGGTGAGCGGCCGACGGATCTCGGTGGAGCGACGGGGCAGGAAGCCGCCCAGCGCCCGTCGACACCGCATCAGGTACTCGTGCTCGGGCGAGTCCACCGGCGGTCGATAGAACGGCAGGTCACCCGACTCCAGCACTCGGTCGGGGATCTCGTCGGTCAGTCGCAGTCGATCACGGAAGTCACGGATCTCGTCGAGATTCAACTTCTTGATCTGGTGAGTGGCGTTGCGACCCTCGACGGTCGAACCCAGCGCCCAGCCCTTCACCGTGCGAGCCAGGATGACCGTCGGTTGTCCGGTGGTGCGCACCGCCTCGGCATAGGCCGCGTGCACCTTGCGGTAGTCGTGACCACCGCGGGGCAGCGCACGCAGTTCCTCGTCGGACAGATGGGCGACGAGGGCCCGCAGTCGCGGATCGGGCCCGAAGAAGTGTTCACGGATGTAGGCCCCGCTCTCCACGGCGTAGCGCTGCCACTCGCCGTCGACCGTGGCGTTCATCTTGGCCACCAGCAGCCCGTCGACGTCGCGGGCCAGCAACTCGTCCCACCCGCCGCCGTGCAGCACCTTGATCACGTTCCAACCCGCGCCCCGGAACGCGCCCTCCAGTTCTTGCACGATGTTCCCGTTGCCGCGCACCGGGCCGTCGAGTCGTTGGAGATTGCAGTTCACCACCCACACGAGGTTGTCGAGACGTTCGCGTCCGGCCAGCGAGATGGCGCCCAGGGTCTCGGGTTCGTCGGTCTCGCCGTCGCCGACGAAGGCCCACACCCGGCTCTCGCCGGCGTCGTCGATACGACGATCGGTCAGGTACTTGCAGAACCGCGCCTGGTAGATCGAGTTGATGGGGCCGCGGCCCATGGAGTCGGTGGGGAACTCCCAGACGTCGGGCATGAGCCACGGATGGGGATACGACGACAGACCACCGCCACCGACCTCACGACGGAACCGTCGCAGTTGTTCGTCGTCGAGTCGATGCTCGAGGTAGGCGCGGGCGTACACGCCCGGTGCCGCGTGACCCTGGAGATACAGGTGATCGCCGGCCCGACCATCGTCCTTCCCCCGGAAGAAGTGGTTGAAGCCGACCTCGAACAGCATGGCCATCGACGCGAAGCTCGAAAGATGGCCGCCGATGCCCTCGGCCCGCCGGTTGGCATCGATGACCATCATCGCCGCGTTCCACCGCAGGTAGCGCCGGATCGTCCGTTCGATCGCCTCGTCGCCGGGGAACCATGGCTGGTCCTCCACCGGGATCGAATTGATGTAGGGCGTCGTCACCTCCTGGGCGAGGTCGACACCGAGTTCGCGCCCATGTTCGGTGAGTCGCTCCAACAGGTACACGGCGCGGTTGGGACCCGAGCGCGACACCACCGTGGCCAACGAGTCGAGCCATTCGGTGGTCTCGATCGGATCGGCGTCGGGCAGCTGCCGGGCATAGCGGTCGAGATGCATGCGGGGCGTCCTCCGTCGTGGTACTCCGACCATGATGCCCGCCCGTCGCTGGGCCGCCACCAACGGCTCGCCTAACGTCGCATCCGAAAGCGAGGTCGGCGTTGCACGAGATCGAAGGGTTGACCGAGGACGACCGTCGACGCATCGGCTCCGCATGATCGTCTACACCGATGGTGCGTGCAGCGGGAACCCCGGTCCCGGGGGGTGGGCGTGGGCCGTGATCGATGGCGGCTTCGCTTCGGGCGCCGACGGCCACACCACCAACCAGCGCATGGAGATCACTGCGGCGTTCGAAGCGGTGCGGGCCAACCCGGGGCCGATCGAGATCGTCAGCGACTCCACCTATGTGGTGCACTGCTTCCGCGATCGGTGGCACGAGGGTTGGCGCCGTCGGGGTTGGCGCAACTCGCAACGCCAACCGGTGGCCAACCGGGATCTGTGGGAACCGTTCATCGAACTGGTGCTGGGTCGGGGTGACGTCACCTTCCGATGGGTGAAGGGTCACGGCGGCGATCCCATGAACGATCTCGTCGACCGACTGGCCGTGGCCGCCGCCACCACCCAGCGCAGCGAACGCGGGGAGCATCCTCCTTCCCACCTCGGACCACCCGACACGTTCGGGACGGGGGAGTCGGCCCGCCGCATCGTCGACGCAGCCGACATCGACGACACGATCGGGTCCTGCGGAACCGACGCGGCCGACGGGGCCGACGGGTCCGACGGACCGCCCGAGCCCTCGGGTCAGGGTTCGTTGTTCTGAGGTCGCCGATGCGGAGCCGGAGCGGGACTGCTCATAGGCTCGGGAAATGGACATCAACGGAATCTCCGCAATCGTCACCGGTGGGGCCTCGGGCATCGGCGAGGCCTGTGCCCGTCAATTGGCCGCCGGTGGGGCCAAGGTCGTCAGCGCCGAGCTCAACGACGACAAGGGCAACGCGCTGGCCACCGAGATCGGTGGGGCCTTTGCGCACGTCGACGTGTGCAACTCCGAGGACATCAAGGCCGCCATCGCCCTGGCCGAGGAGATGGGTCCGATCCGCGCCCTGGTGAACTCCGCCGGCATCGGTGCGGCCAGCCGCACCATCGGCAAGGACGGCAGTTACGACTCGGCCTTCAACCTCGACTACTGGCGCAAGGTCATCGACATCAACCTGACCGGCACGTTCGACTGCATCCGCTTGGTGGCCACGGCCATGAGCCGCACCGAACCGATGGGTGCCGACGGTGAGCGCGGCGCCATCGTGAACATGGCCTCGGTGGCCGCCTTCGACGGACAGATCGGACAGGCCGCCTACTCGGCGTCGAAGGGCGCCGTGGTGGGCATGACCCTCCCGATCGCCCGCGATCTCGCCGTGGTCGGCGTGCGCGTCAACACGGTGGCGCCGGGCCTCATCGACACCCCGATCTACGGCGAGGGCGAGGGCAGCGAGGCGTTCAAGGCCAACCTGTCCAAGGACGTGCTCTATCCGAAGCGTCTCGGCTACGCCGACGAGTTGGCCTCGATGGTGCTCGAGCTCATCACCAACTCGTACCTGAACGCCCAGACCATCCGCGTCGACGGAGGGGCCCGCCTCGGCCCGAAGTGATCCGCCCCGCCACCGGCGGGCCGGGATAGAGTCGTACACGTGTTCGTACTGGGTCTCGATCCCGGACTCACCCGCTGCGGGTACTGCGTCCTCGATGCCACCGATCCCGGGAGTCCCCGGGCGTTGGCGCTCGGGGTGCTGCGCACCGAGACGACGGCCAGCGTGCCCGTGCGCCTGCACGAGCTGCAGGTGGAGGTCCGATCGCTGCTCGAGGAGTTCCGCCCGAGCGCATTGGCCGTGGAACGGGTGTTGTTCCAGGTGAACGTGCGCACGGCCATGTCGGTGGGACAGGCCAGTGGCGTGGCCATGGTCGAGGCCGTGGCCGCCGGATGCGAGGTCGTGCAGTACTCGCCCAACGAGGTGAAGTCCGCTGTGGCCGGTTGGGGTGGCGCCGACAAGGTGCAGGTGCAGCAGATGGTGCAGACCCTGCTCGGTCTGGCCGCACCACCGCACCCGTTCGACGCCGCCGATGCCGCAGCATTGGCGCTGTGCCACGTGGCCATGGCGCCGATGCGCCGCGCCCTCGACGGGAGCACCTCGCGATGATCGGATCGCTGCGCGGTGAACTGCTCGACCGCTGGCCCTCGGGTGAGGTGCTGGTCGAGGTGGCGGGCGTCGGCTATCGGGTCACGGTGGCGCCCGACACGGCGGACTTCACCTCGTTGGGCGAGTACTGCACGACCTCGCATCCGGCGGCCA
>JBJTGD010000291.1:0-2668 GCA_046093735.1 Acidimicrobiia bacterium
GGGTGACGGGCCACGGCGGCTCGGCGGAGGAGGAGTCATGGCAACGTCCGATTCGACATCAAAGAGCACGGCGGCGGCAGGGGAGTCGGCGACGGAGTCGGCGGCAGTGACGGTGACGCAGCTCACCAGTCGCTACACCGACGCGCTCGAAATGGCCCGCATCGTCCATGCCGATCAGGTGCGCAAGGGAACACCCATCCCGTACCTGACGCATCTGATGGACGTGTCGAGCGCGGTGCTCGAGTACGGGGGGACCGAGGATCAGGCCATCGCCGGCCTGCTGCACGACGCGGCCGAGGACGGGGGCGGTGAGGCTCGACTGGCTGCCATCCGGGCCGAGTTCGGCGACGGTGTGGCCGACATCGTGGCTGATCTGTCCGACTCGCTCACCGAGGACAGGACGAACAAGGCGCCGTGGCTGGAGCGCAAGAGCGCGTATCTCGCCCATCTCCTTGACGCATCGGAGGCGTCGCTGCTGGTGTGTTCGGCCGACAAGCTCGACAACGTGTTGGCCATGCGTCTCGATCACCGCAAGGTCGGCGCGGCGCTGTGGAATCGGTTCAACAGCGAGCCGAAACGTGAGGGTCAGCTCTGGTACCACCTCGTCATCGCCGAGACGTTCGAGGATCGACTGCGTTCGGGACGGGCGGCGGAGTTGGCCAGGGAGCTCCGCTACCAGGTGGACCAACTGTGGGAGGACGTGATCAGGGTCGAGTCGGTGTCACGGGCGGAACTCGAGGGTGAGCTCGGCGGGTTCCGGGCCAGCGTCGCCGCCGCCTCGAATCACTGAACTCGTGAGCGGCTCGGTCGATGCGCCGATCGGGCGGATCGGCGGCTCACTCGGTGTCGCGCAGGGATTCCTTCCACGTGCGGAACCGGGTGTGTTCGACACCGTCGGGTCCGAACCCCGCGCCTGAACCGTCGGGGAACAGGCGGAACGTGAAGGCCTTGGTCAGGTCCTCGGAGTGGACGGCCCCGTAGCGGGCGTCGCCCCCGCTGGGTGGACCGGCCCGCCACAGCAGCCACGGTCCGATGCGGCGTAGGTAACCCGCTTCGGTCGGGCCGAGGTCGTCACCGAGCGTGAGGATGATCTCGGGCGCCTCGATCCACCGTGTCGCATCGATGCGCAAGTCGCGCTGGGGCAACGGCGGCAACTCGTCGGTGTGCACGTCGCGTTCCACCGGCGGACGATCGGCGAACGGAATGGTCATTCGTCGTCGCCCTCGTCGGCCCCGTCGTCGTCGAACCCGGCGTCTCGCACCCGCTCGAGCAACTGGTCGCGGATCGACACACCCCGCTCGCGGGCCTTGTCGCCGGTGATGCGCCACCCGTGACGACTCGAATACAGCAGCGGCGGTTCGGCGAGCCGGCCGGTGCCGTTGGCGACGATGCGGCCGAACACCAACTCGTGATCGACGATCGTCGTGCGGTCGAAGGTCTCGCAGGTGAACCAGGCGATGCACCCGGGCACGATGGGGTTGCCGTCGTTGTCGTCGATGTACTCGGTGGCGATGTGGTGGAACTTGCGACCGGGATAGGAGAAGTACTGGCCCTCGGTGATCTGGTCGGCGGCCAGCAACGACACCGTGAACCGGCCACTGGCCTCGATGAGCGGCCACGTGTCGTGCTTGGGTGAGATCGACGCCATCACGATCGGTTCGGCGAACGACACCTGTGTGACCCAGTGGCTGGTGTAGGCCCGGGTCACACCGTCGTGGGTGGCGGCCACCACCTGCACACCCTTGATCATCTGGCCCAGACAGCGCTTCACGGCGGGATCGATCATGGGCACGAGTGTGCCCGACGCCGGGGCCGTGGCGCGTCGGTCAGGCGGCGGTGGTGAGGCCGGGCGGCAGTTGGCCGTCGACCAGTGACGCCATCTCGATGATCTCGTCGGCCTGAGAGGCCAGCAAGCGACTCAGCGACCGTGGCCGCGACACCACCACGACCTTCAGTCCGACGGCCCGGGCCCTGTAGGCCAGGTCCCAGAACACGTGGTCGCCACTGCCGATCACCAGGGTGTCGAAACGGCGAGCCAGCAGTCCGACGTCGATGGCATCGAGCAGGGCCCGATCGGCGCCGTCGGGGCCGATACCCCAACGCAACGACGCCCCGGGGAACGCGGTGTGCAGGTCGAAGATGCGCGAACGGTCCGCGGCCACGGTGAGCAGGTCGCTGGGGCCGACGCCGGCCACGATCCGGTACAGCAGGCCGGCCGCGGCCACGACAGGCTCGCCCCGGGTCAGGGCGAACAGGTTCTCGATGTCGATCACATGATGGGCACGTCTGAGCATCTCGGTCCTCCTCCGATGCGAATGGGTCTGGCAGGACAACGAATCTGACAGGCGCCTGTGACACCCGACCCGGGCCGAAGAGCCCGGGGCCCGGGATCCCTTGCTGGGACTGCCGAATCCGGGGTCAGGCGCCGGGCGGACAACTGGGGGCACGCCCCCGGCAGCCCCCGGGCCGGCCCCCGCTCAGGCGTCGAGGTCGACGGCGGCGGCGGCGAACTGGGCGGTGTAGAGCCGGGCGTAGGCCCCGCCGGCGGCCAGCAGTTCCTCGTGGTCGCCCTGCTCGACGATCCGACCCCGCTCCATCACCAAGATGGTGTCGGCGTCGCGGATGGTGGAGAGCCGATGGGCGATCACGACTGAGGTCCGGTGGGTGC